>SKGJ01000115.1 GCA_007117525.1 Alkalimonas sp. | reverse complement strand
GGGACAACCATTCGCGTACCTGGATCCTGACCAAGACAGGCTCAGGCATCAGCCTAAAGCACGATCACCGCTTAGAAGATGGCAGCAATGATCCGATGACCATGTACGGCGGCCACACCGTCGATGCCGGCTTTGATCGGGTGCAGTCCTTCCCGGTTGACCAATACTCCATCGAAGAGTTTGTCAAAGATGGCATTCCGGCGTCCAACACCAACATCTGGCAAATGTACATTTATCCGGAGCAATTTACCTACCGTCTAATCCGCGAGGGCCGCGAATTCCGGGTTGACTTTGATCTGACCAAACCGGTCGACTTGCCGCCAACCCCTTGGGGCTATCTGTAAGTTTATCCACTGCAGCCAGCAACTCGATCGGAGTTGTTGGCACCTCTTTTCGCTTCAGGTTAGTATATACCCAAGTGACCTCAAGATTCGGATTCAGCGGGAGCCGCATCTTGAGGTCACTTGGGTATAGCCCGCAGTACCATCCCACGATAATGATAACGATATCCACTGGAGTTAATTTATGAAACCATTGCATTGGTTTTCAGGAACCCTGGCAGCAAGCTGCCTTGCACTGACCGGTTGCAGCCAGCCGGAGCAGCACACCGCCGTTGAAACCGAAGCCGACAGCAGTCTGGCCTGGTATCAGCGCGATACCGAGATGAATCCACGTTTGGCTGAGTACATCAAAACCTTGTCTTCAGACGAGTTTCAAGGCCGGGCACCGGCAACGGCCGGTGAAACCAAAACCGTCGCCTACCTGGAAGATCATTTTCGCCGTATTGGTTTAAAGCCAATCGATGGTGACAGCTACAAACAACCGGTGTCCCTGGTGCAGATCGATCCGGTCCAGGTATCGGGCATGGCCCTGAACGGCGCATTGGAAACCACCCTGACCTACCGTGACGACGTCATGGCCTGGACCACCCGGGTGGTCGATGGTGTCGAGCTCAAAGACAGCGAGATGGTTTTTGTCGGCTATGGCATAGTGGCACCGGAATACGACTGGAACGACTACGAAGGCCTGGATGTGACTGGCAAAACCGTGGTGATGTTGGTCAATGATCCTGGCTACGCCACCCAGAACCCAGAGCTGTTTAACGGCAATGCCATGACCTACTATGGCCGCTGGACCTACAAGTTTGAAGAAGCCGCCCGTCAGGGCGCAGCCGCGGCCCTGATTATCCACGAAACAGAGCCGGCCAGCTATGGCTGGGGAGTTGTGGCACATGGTTCCCCCATCAAGTTTGACTTGATCAGTGACAACAAAAACATGGACCGCTCTAAGATTGAAGGCTGGATCACGGCCGAAACCGCCGGTCGCTTGTTTGCAGCCAACGACACCGACATTGAAACCTTGCGGGCTCAAGCCTTGTCAGGTGCCTTCAAACCGGTTCCGCTGAACACCACCGCCTCTGTTTCGGTGAAGAATAACCTGCGTGAGCTGGTGTCCAGCAACGTCATTGGCTACATCGAAGGCAGCAAATACCCGGATGAAACCATCATCTACATGGCGCACTGGGATCACCTGGGTATGGATTTCTCCAACCCCAGCAACCCGGTCTTTAATGGCGCTCAGGACAATGCCAGCGGCACCGGTGCCGTAATGGCCCTGGCCGAGTACTTTGTGCAGCAGCCACAGCCAGAGCGCAGCATTGCCTTTATTCTGGTCACAGCTGAAGAACGTGGTTTGCTGGGCTCGGCCTGGTACGCCGAACATCCGGTGTTCCCGCTGGAGAAAACCGTGGCCGCCATCAATATGGATGTGATGAATGTCTATGGACCGATGGAAGACATGGTGATAGTGGGGCTGGGTAATACGGATGTAGAAGAAATTCTGGTGAAGTACACCAAGCAGCAAGGCCGTTATGCCGTGGCAGAGCCAAACCCGGAAGCCGGCATTGCCTACCGCTCCGATCACTTCAGTCTGTCCAAGAAAGGTGTGCCAATTCTGTACGCCAGTGGTGGCAATGATCACTACCAGCATGGTGCCGAATGGGGTGCAGCCCAGCGTGCTGAATTTAACCGCTGTTGCTACCACAAGGTCACTGATCAATGGCGCGACGACTTTGATCTGCGCGGTACCCAGCAAGACATGTTCTTGTATTTCCGTGTCGGCAACGAGCTGGCCAACAGCCGTCATTGGCCAAACTGGTACCCCGGCAACGAGTTCCGAGCCATCCGTGATGCCAGTGCCGATGCTCGTCAGTAAACCATCGGCTAGCTAACCAGGGCAGCTTCGGCTGCCCTTTTTTATCCCCACCACAGCCCTTTTTATCTGCGGCGAATAGCAAGCAGGCATAAAAAAAGCACCCGAAGGTGCTTTTTTTATGAAGATAGCAACTTAGGCTGCCAGACCTTCTTTCGCTTTGTTGACCAGAGCGGTGAAAGCCGCCTTGTCGTACACAGCGATGTCCGCCAGGATCTTACGGTCGATTTCCACTGAGGCTTTTTTCAGGCCTGCAATGAAACGGCTGTAAGACAGACCGTTCTGACGGGAAGCCGCGTTGATACGGGCAATCCACAGTTGACGGAATTGACGCTTACGCTGACGACGGTCACGGTAGGCGTATTGGCCTGCCTTAATTACCGCCTGGAAAGCAACACGATAAACACGACTGCGGGCACCGTAGTAACCTTTCGCCTGGTTTAACACCTTCTTATGACGCGCGCGCGCCGTTACACCACGTTTTACTCTTGGCATGTCAAGCTCCTATTCGTTATGCGTATGGCATGCAGCGGTCAAGACCGGCAATATCAACTTTAGCAACCAGTGTTTTAGGACCCAGTTGACGCTTACGCTTGGAGCTTTTCTTCGTCAGGATGTGGCGAAGGTGTGATTGCTTGCGTTTAAAGCTACCAGAAGCTGTTTTTTTGAAACGCTTCGCGGCACCTTTGTTGGTTTTCATCTTTGGCATAGTATAAAACTCGCATTGTAGTTAACAACGAATAATAAGGCGTCAGCCACTGACTAAAAGCCAGCGGCATGCGCTTGAAAGCCTTATTACTTCTTAATTGGGGCCAGCATCATGGTCATTTGGCGACCTTCCACCCGATGGGGGAAAGATTCGCACACGGCAATGTCTTCCAGATCGGCTTTAATCCGATTCAGCATCTCAATGCCAATTTCCTGATGCGCCATTTCACGACCGCGATAACGCAGTGTGACTTTGGCTTTGTCACCCTCTTCAATAAAGCGACGCAGGTTGCGTAGTTTGACCTGGTAATCGCCTTCATCAGTTCCAGGCCGGAATTTTACTTCCTTAATCTGGATCTGCTTTTGCTTTTTCTTCTGCTCTTTCAGAGCCTTACTTTTTTCAAACAGGAACTTACCATAATCCATCAGCTTACAGACCGGAGGTTCCGCATTTGGGCTAACTTCAACCAGATCGACTCCGGCGTCCTCAGCCATACTCAGAGCTTCCGCAGTTGGGATAACACCCAGCTGCTCTCCTTCGACACCGACCAAACGTACTTCACGTACGTTGATCTCTTCATTTAGGCGGTTTGCCCGTGGTGCTGCCTGATTCTTTTTTCCGACTTTAATGGTTCGTTCCTCCAAGAAAAGAATAATTAAGACTTGGCTGCCACTTCCGCCTGCAGCTTGGCTACAAAACTGTCGATGGACATTTTACCCAGGTCTTCCCCTTTGCGGGTGCGCACTGCTACATCACCGGCTTCCATTTCTTTATCGCCGACAACCAGCAGGTACGGGATCCGCTTTAAGGTATGCTCGCGGATTTTAAAGCCTATTTTCTCATTTCTCAAGTCACTTATCACTCGAATGCCCTGAGATTTGAAAGTTTTCACCAATTTTTGCACATATTCGGCCTGATGGTCGGTAATATTCATCACCACCACCTGAGTTGGCGCCAACCAGGCCGGGAACAAACCGGCGTACTCTTCGATCAAAATACCGATAAAACGCTCCAGCGAGCCTAAAATAGCGCGGTGAATCATCACCGGTGGTTTGCGCTCGCCATCTTCAGCCACGTATTGCGCGCCCAGACGGGCTGGCATCGAGAAATCGAGCTGAATGGTACCGCACTGCCAGGCCCGGCCAATGGAGTCGTACAAAGTAAACTCAATCTTGGGACCATAGAAGGCCCCCTCGCCCGGCTGGTACTGAAACTCCAGCTCATTGCGCTGCAAGGCCTCGGCCAGCGCTTGCTCGGATTTATCCCAGCTTTCGTCGCTGCCAATGCGCTTTTCAGGACGGGTCGACAACTTAATGTCAATGCTATCGCTAAAGCCAAAGTCTTTGTAGACGTCGTACACCATTTTGATGCAGCTGGTCACTTCGTCCAGAATTTGCTCTTCGGTACAGAACACATGGGCATCATCCTGAGTAAAGGAGCGCACCCGCATCAAGCCATGCAAAGCGCCCGATGGCTCATTGCGATGCACAATGCCAAACTCGGCCATGCGGTATGGCAGGTCGCGGTAGCTTTTTAAGCCCTGATTAAAAATCTGCACATGGCCTGGGCAGTTCATCGGCTTCACCGCATAGGTACGCTTTTCCGACTCGGTGGCAAAGATGTTGTCATGGTATTTGTCCCAGTGGCCGGATTTCTCCCACATCGACACATCCATGATCATCGGCGCCCGAACTTCCTCGTAATCGTACTCGACCAGTTTGTCGCGCATGTAACTTTCGATGGCTTTGTAGATTTTCCAGCCATCGTCGTGCCAGAACACCATGCCTGGCGCTTCTTCCTGCCAATGAAACAGATTCAGTGCCTTGCCAATTTTGCGGTGATCGCGCTTTTCCGCTTCTTCCAATTGTTTCAGGTAGGCGGCCAGCTGCTTTTTATCGGCCCAGGCAGTGCCATAAATCCGTTGCAGCATCTTGTTGTTGGAGTCGCCGCGCCAGTAAGCGCCGGCCACTTTCATAATTTTAAAGTGCTGACAGAACTTCATGTTCGGCACGTGCGGACCACGGCACATGTCGAGGTATTCTTCGTGATGGTACAGGCCAGGGTGATCGTCTTTGCTGACGTTTTCCTGCAGGATTTGCAGCTTGTAATTCTCGCCTCGGGCTTTAAAGGCATCGAAGGCTTCTTGCCAGCTGACTTTTTTCTTAATGACGTCGTATTCGGTTTTCGCCTGCTCCAGCATACGCTGCTCCAGCCGCTGCAAATCGTCCTGGCTGAGCGAGTGCTCCATATCCACGTCGTAATAAAAACCTTTGTCGATCACTGGACCGATGGCCATTTTGACATTGGGCCAGAGTTGCTTGATGGCATGCCCCAGCAAATGCGCACAGGAATGGCGGATGATTTCCAGCCCTTCGTCGTTTTTGGCGGTGATGATTTGCAGCTCTGCGTCCTGTTCAATTGGATCGCAAGCATCGACCAATTGACCATTGACACGACCAGCGATGGTGGCTTTGGCTAAACCAGGGCCAATGTCTTTGGCGACATCCATCACAGAAACTGAGTGTTCGAAGACGCGCTGACTGCCGTCAGGCAAAGTAATTACAGGCATGACTTGTCCTTTTCCAGTGGTGGCCCATACCAAGGGTCACATATGAGTATAAAAAGTGTTCACCCGGCAACCGATAAGTGCCAGGGCTGAGACGGTATGCCTTGCAGACCAGTGGATGACCCCTACAAAGAGCCATTTGGTACACAACGCGGAATACCCTGTGCGTCAGCGCCGCTATCATAGCATTCAGCAGCACAAGCCACCATAGAAACTGCCCATGCAGCAGGAATTTTCTGCCAGATACGCCATACTCAATGTCTTACCGGTAAAATTGGAGCAGCAGCGATGTGGCAAGCCATTGCAGAGCATATCAACAGTGAGCTGGACAGTGACTTTAAAGTTGTCTCTAAACAACAACTGAGCGGAGGCGATATCAACCTCGCCTACCACATCTTTGATGATCAGCACGACTTTTTTATCAAGTTGAATGAAAAAGAAGAGCTGGAACAATTCATTGCCGAAGCGATGAGCCTGCAAACCATCGAGCATCGCCACGCGATTCGGGTTCCCAAGGTCATATGCTACGGCCAAACGCTGGACAAAGCCTTTTTGGTGCTGGAGTACATCCCGCTGATAGAAGAACACGATGCCGGCTGGGACGCCCTAGGGCAAGCCATGGCCCGAATGCATGCAGACAGTGGTCAGGCCATGTATGGCTTTGACTGGGATACCTGCGTTGGCCGTACCAGTCAGCCAAATAAGTGGCATGGCAACTGGAGCAGCTTTTTCTCGGAGCAACGCTTTGGTTGGTTGCTGCAATTGCTGCAAGAGCAAGGCTTTGGTTTTGGGAAAATTGATGCGCTGGTGGAGCAATGCCGGCAACGGCTGAATCATCACCAGCCCACTCCCAGCCTGGTGCATGGCGACTTTTGGCGCGGCAATGTGGGTTTTACCGCCGATGAACCAGTGGTGTTTGACCTGGCCAGCTACTATGGCGATCGCGAAGTCGACATTGCCTTCAGCGAGTTGTTTGGCCGCTTTCCAGAGCGCTTTTATCACCAGTACCAGCAAGCAGCGCCGTTGGATGCCAACTACCAGGAGCGCAAGCCTTTGTACAATCTGTACCATGTGCTGAATCACGCCTAC
The DNA here is from genome assembly GCA_007117525.1 of Alkalimonas sp. Taxonomy (GTDB): domain Bacteria; phylum Pseudomonadota; class Gammaproteobacteria; order Enterobacterales; family Alteromonadaceae; genus Alkalimonas; species Alkalimonas delamerensis. Next base: position 2,531 of record SKGJ01000115.1, on the reverse strand, counting down.
CTGTTCCGTGGCAGTTACCTGGTGCAGGCGCAAGACATGGTGAAACAGTTGTTTTATTGATCCAAAGCCGCTTGCTGCTGGTAAGATAGCTTCTTTTCCTGTGGCGAATGAACTATGACTACCTCATCCTCCCGTCCGGTCGCTTTGGTCACCGGCAGTGCCAAGCGGCTGGGCCGCGCCATCATTGAACGGCTGCATCAGCAACAATACCGGGTCATCATCCATTACCAGCACTCCGCCGAAGAAGCGCAAGCACTGGCGGCACAACTGAATCAGCAACGCCCCGAGAGTGCCGCTTTGGTGCAAGGCGATCTGAGCTGCAACCACAGCCTGACGCAGGTTGCCACCGCCGCACAGCAGGCGTTCAACCGGCTGGATGTCCTGGTAAACAACGCATCGGCGTTTTACCCAACCCCAGTTGGTAAGGCCAGCTTCGAACAATGGGAGCAGTTGATGGGCTCCAATGCCAAGGCGCCTTTTTTCTTAAGCCAGGCACTGGCCCCGATGTTGTCACAGCAACAGGGCTGCATCATCAACATGGTGGATATTCACGCCGAGCGCCCCTTGCTGGAGCACCCGATTTACTGCATGGCCAAAGCAGCACTTTTCATGCTGACAAAGTCGCTGGCACGCGAATTAGCGCCTACAATTAGGGTGAACGGGATAGCACCAGGTGCCATTCTCTGGCCCAGTCCGGACATTGACGAGGCAGACAAGCAAATGATCCTGCAGCAAATCCCGCTGGAAACCTTGGGTACTCCGGACGATATCGCCGATACCGCTCTGTTTCTCATCCAGTCTGGCTATGTGAACGGACAGATTATTGCAGTGGATGGCGGCCGAAGTCTGGGAGGAGCAAAAAAAGCTTAAGGAGCCGCTATGTCGCTCAAACGTCAAACCATTGAATGCCCTTTTTGCGGTCACCACCTGCATATCAGCTTTGAAGTGACCGATGACGATCAGGATTACACCGAGGATTGCAGCAATTGCTGCAATCCAATTCATTTACGGGTGCATAAAGACGACTTGCATCACAGTGTGCAACTCTTTGTCGATGCCGATGACGAGCAGTATTACTGAGCGAAACGCTGTGCCAGCACCCGCTCAACGGTTTTGACGATGGTCAGGGTTTGCTGATCCAGCTCAATGTTCAGCCGATCACCGACCATCCGCTGACCAAGGGTGGTGATGCTCAATGTCTCCGGGATCAAATGCAGCTCAAAGCCATCGGCATGCACGGCCCCAACCGTCAGGCTGGCGCCATCGACGGTAATAAAGCCTTTTTCCAAAATGTAAGGCAGCTGGGCGCTATCCAGTGTCAGCCGCATCCGGCAGTTGTCGGCACTTTGCGTCAGCTCAGCAAGGGTCGCTGTGCATTGCACATGGCCGGAGACTAGATGGCCCCCCAGCTCATCACCAAATTTCAATGAGCGCTCAAAGTTCACCTGGCTGCCAACCTCAAGCTCGCCCAGATTGGTCCTTGCCAGGGTTTCATCAATCACATCAAACTCCACCCGACCGGCAGTGACATCGAAGGCGGTGACCGTTAAACAAACACCATTGATGGCAATACTGGCCCCCAGTGCGACTGATTGCAGATGCGACGGTGACACAGACAGCATCAGGTGCCGGAAGTTTTCACCCTTGGTAATGGCGCTGATTTCTGCTTTGGTCTGAACAATTCCTGTAAACATAACCCCTCTGTTGTGCTAAAGTAACGGCCCGTTTTTGCTGGGCTACGCCTTGGTCACTATGCTACCTTTTTCCCGCTTTGAAGCCAGAACAATTTTAAAGTTATCCGGCCCCATCGTACTGGCGCAACTCACCCAGACACTGATGTATTTTGTCGATACCGTGATGGCCGGCCGGGTGAGTGCCACCGACATGGCAGCCATTGCGGTCGCATCCGGTCTCTGGCTGCCGGTGATGCTCACCCTGCAAGGCTTGCTGCTGGCACTGACGCCCATCATTGCCCAGTATTTTGGCAGCAAAAAAACCGAGCCGGTGTCGCATTATACGCTGCAAGGCCTCTATTTGGGTTTGGCACTGGCCGCCAGTTTGTTCCTGGTGATGCAGTTTGCCGATCATTTGCTCGATTTGCTCAGTATGGAGCAAGAGCTGCGGGACAAAACCAGCCTCTACCTCACCTTTGTCAGCTACGGCCTCTTTCCGGCGGCCGGCTACATGGTAATGCGCAACCTGTTTGAAGGCATTGGCAATACCAAGGCCAGCATGTGGATCAGCTTTGTTGGTATTCTGGTGAACATTCCCGCCAACTACATCTTTATCTATGGCAAGCTTGGCATGCCGGCTTACGGTGGTGCCGGCTGTGGCATTGCCACCAGCCTAGTCATGCTGGCAATGTTTCTGGCGATGCTGGTCTATGGTTGGTTTAGTCGTAGCACCGCCCCTTACCGTTTTTGGCCGAAGAAACTGACGCCGGATTTTGCCGCCATTTGGCAGGTGATCCGCATCGGCACCCCCATTGCTTTGTCCATTTTCTTTGAAGTCACCTTGTTTGCCTGCATTCC
>SKGJ01000257.1 GCA_007117525.1 Alkalimonas sp. | reverse complement strand
CTGACAATCAGGCCGTCGGAGCGCTGACTAAAGACAAACTGCTGGTTAATGTACGCCTCAAACTCAATCATGTGCGCGACTTTATCGGCGTGCAACACGGCTTCATTGACGGCGCTGTTGCTGCTTTTGATGCTGCCATCCCGGTAGACAGAAATTTCCAGCAGATTGCGCAGCTCGGTCTGGTAGTTGCCCGCCAGCACTTCGGTTAATGGTTGTTCGAAGCCTTCGGGCGAAAGATCGGTTAAAAAGCCGAGATTGCCCCGGTTCACACCTATCACTGCAATGTCGGAACGGGCCAGCACCCTGGCGGCGCCCAGCATATTGCCATCGCCACCTACTACGATCGCCAGGTCGCAGTGCTTGCCAATATCGGCCAGATCCAGCGTACTGGCTTCATCAAGCGCCAGAGTGCGGGCAACTTTTTGTTCCAGATAGACTGTCAGGCCCCGGGCAAGCAAAAAGCGGTAGAGGGCAACCAGCGTCTGGTTGGCACCTTCGTGATTGGGTTTTCCTATCAGGCCAATGGTTTGAAATGCGGATGACATAAGGTAGCTGGTGATCGGCAATGGATGCTGTCAGTATACCCGGAATGATGCAGCGGACAAGACCCGTTGCTTGAGAACCCTTGGCTTGTTTTTCAAAGATTTGCCCCCAGATAAGCCAGAACGAACAACAGGTAGTGATTATGAATTCCCGTCTTGAGCGCGCTGATCTCATTCTGAAAATGATTGTAGAGCAGTACCTGACCGATGGTCAGCCAGTGTCCTCAAAGTTTATCGCCGCTCAGGAAGGACTGGATGTCAGCCCTGCTACAGTGCGCAATACCATGGTGCAGCTGGAGCAATCCGGTCTGATCCGCTCGCCTCATACTTCAGCGGGTCGTATTCCCACCACCCAGGGCATTCGCGAGTTTTTCAATCGGATGCTGCAGCTGCAGCCGCTCCCCATGCGCTGGTTGCAGCAGGTGCAAAAGCAGTTGCCACTGGAGCTGCCGGTGTCTTTACTGTGCCAGCGTGCCGGCCAGTTGCTGACCAACTTAACCGGTTGTGTCGCCATTATCAGCCCACCCAAGGCCGGTGAGCGGATTATCCGCCAGGTGGATTTAGTGAGGCTGGCCGCCGATAGCCTGCTGTTGGTGGTGATCGATGAGGATGGCGATATTTTGCACCGGGTCTTGCATCACAAAGCTCAGGTGGATAACGCTACCTTAAGCCAGGGCCTGTGCTTGCTGAATGCCGCTTTGTCCGGTGTGCAGTGGCAGGAAGGCATGTCACGGCTGGAAGTTATGGCGCAACGCGAGCAGGGGACCTTGCAGCAACTGGTCAGCCGGGTGCTGGGTCAATTGGGCCTGGATGAAATGCAGCAGCATCAGCCGCTGATCTATGGCCAGCATCAGTTGCTGCTATCGCCAGAGTATCAGCGCAATCCGGCGCTGCAGCAGGTATTTTCCATGTTGGAAAACCCAGCTGGGCTGGTTCGCTTTTTGCAAACCCTAAGTAGCGATGATCACGTCAAGCTAGTACTGGGCAAAGAGACCGGCTTTGCCGAGCTTGCCAGTGTCAGTTTGATTGTGCAGCGCTATCAGGCCAGTCCGCATCGTTTTATCGCCCTGCTGGGCCCGAGGCGCATGCCGTATGGCCAATTCGTGCCTTTAATTGAAGCCTGCAGTCGGCAGCTAAATTTAAACTTGAATCCATAAAATCCATCCCCATATAGCAACCAGACCTTGGCTAAGCCAAGAAGCAGGTATTTTTGGAGATTGAGTGAATGACTGAGCAACAAGCCCCCCAGACCCCGGAAGAGGACGTGCAGGCCCAAACCAGCCCGGAGCAAACCGAGCAAGATACGGTCGAGGTATCCTCCGAGCAAAGTGTGATCGACAAACTTGAAGCAGAAATTGCCCAGCTGCGTAAGCAGGTCGCCGAACAACAGGATGCGATGCTGCGCATCAAAGCCGAGGCGGAAAATACCAAGCGTCGTGCCAGTCAGGATGTGGAAAAAGCCCATAAGTTTGCGCTGGAAAAGTTTGCCAACGATTTGCTGCCGGTGATGGACAATCTGGAACGGGCCCTTGGTTTTATCGACAAAGACAATGAAACCATGAACTCCGTGGCCGAAGGGGTAGAGCTGACGCTGAAAAGCTTCCTCGACACCGTGGAAAAATTCGGCGTGCAGCAACTGGATCCACAAGGCCAGCCCTTTAACCCGGAGCAGCACCAGGCGATGTCGATGATGGAAACCGCCGATGTGGCCCCCAACACCGTTACCTTTGTGATGCAAAAAGGCTACGAGCTGAACGGCCGTTTATTGCGCCCGGCCATGGTGGGTGTGTCCAAGGCGCCTGCCAGCGAGTAAACCCCGCTTTTTGTGAATGGAAACCGGCCCTTGCGCCGGTTTTCTTTTGAGTAAAGCTTGCTATGATAACGCTGTCATTCACATCTTTTTGGGCGGGGTAGCGATGAAACATACTCTGGTTATGCTGGGCGAAGCCATGTTGGAGCTCCGCCCGCATCGTGCCGATTTACTGCAACACAGTTTTGCCGGTGATGTGCTCAATACCGCTATTTATTTGCAGCGCAGCTCAAAAGCCAGACTGGATGTGCAGTTCTTTTCTGCTATCGGGACCGATGCACTGAGCGATCAGCTGCTGGCTTTTTTGCAGCACGAGCAGATCGGCACCGAGTTGCTGTATCGGTCGCAGCATGCCCTGCCGGGGCTCTATCTGGTGCAGAATGACGCCGAGGGCGAGCGCAGTTTTCACTACTGGCGGGAAGCGTCGGCCGCCCGAAAGGTTATGCAGTGCTATGCTGCAGAACCCCGCCCCAGCACCCTGGATGGCTGCCGGTTGTTGTATCTGACCGGCATTTCTTTGGCAATGTTATCCCCGGTGGATCGTCAGCAGCTATTTCAGCTGATACGCGCTTTAAAAACGCAAGGCTGTCGGCTGGTGTTTGATGCCAATTACCGTCCCAGCTTGTGGCAAAACCGTGAGGAAGCCGCTGCGGCATGTCTGGAGATTTACAGGATGGCGGATTTGGTGCTTAGTGGCCTGGATGACCAGCGGGCATTGTTTGGCCACGATAGTCTGGAGCAAGCCTGCGATTGGCTACAACAGCTGGGTGTGAAAGAAAGCATGCTGAAAGACGGTGCCAATGGCGCTGTTGGCGATTGCGATGGTCAGCGGACCCGGGTTGCAGCCAGCCCGGTCCGCCAGGTGGTCGATACCACGTCGGCAGGGGATGCCTTTAACGGTGGTTATCTTGCTGCGCGCTGGCATGGGCTAAGCGCGCTAGAATCGGCTCGCTATGCGGCCCGGCTGGCCGCTTTTGTGGTTCAGCAGCCCGGGGCCATTGTCAAAGCGGCTGCTTTTGCCAGTTTTGACACCTTACCCTGATTTCGGGAAGGTGGTAGCCGTAGCAAAGGACGCCATAATCTGCTACTTATACCCCTTTGTTGGCAAGATGCTGAGTGGTTATGTCCCTTTCCGCTGAATTCTTAACGGCAGCCAAAGCGCTGATCCCAGCCGAACGCTGGATTGACGATCCGTTGCGCACCTTGGCTTATGGCACCGATGCCAGTTTTTACCGCTTGATCCCGCAGCTAGTGCTCAAGGTAGAGTCCGAAGCTGAGGTGCAGGCGTTACTGCAAATGGCCTCTTGCTACCAAGTGGCAGTGACCTTTCGGGCGGCCGGTACCAGCTTATCCGGCCAGGCCATTACCGACTCAGTATTGCTGCTGCTGGGACGCAACTGGCAACAGCGTGAGGTACTGGCGGATGGCAAAGCCATCCGGCTGCAGCCTGGCGTGATTGGCAGCCATGCCAACCAATTGCTGGCACCACTGGCCCGTAAAATTGGCCCGGATCCGGCCTCCATCAATGCCTGCAAAGTCGGGGGGATTGTGGCCAACAATGCCAGCGGTATGTGCTGTGGTACCAGCCAGAACAGTTATCAGACCCTGGCCGCGATGCGATTGGTGCTGGCCGATGGCACCGTGCTGGATACGGCGGATTCTGACTCAGTGGCTGCATTTCGTCAGCAAAAGGCTGAGTTGTTGCAGCAGCTGAAGCAGTTGTCTGACGCTGCCCGCGCTAATACCTTGTTGGCGGCTAAAATCCGTCACAAATACCGGCTGAAAAACACCACTGGCCTTTCGCTCAACGCGTTGCTGGATTTTGACGATCCCATCGAGATGCTCAGCCATTTAATGGTGGGCTCTGAAGGCACCTTAGGCTTTATTAGTTCAGTGACGCTTAAAACTGTGGAAGAACATCCACACAAAGCCACGGCTTTGTTGGTGTTTCCCGATGTGCAAAGCTGTTGTCAGGCCGTGACTGTACTCAAACAACAAGCCGTCTCCGCAGTGGAGCTGCTCGATCGGCGCAGCCTGCGTGCGGTGGAGCAACAAGCGGGTATGCCGGCCTGGGTTGCCGGGCTCTCAGACCATGCCTGTGCCTTATTAATTGAAAGCCGAGCGGAACACGGCGACGTGCTTGAGCATCAACTGACCGACATCCGGCAGGCACTCAGTCCTTTTGAGCTGGAGAAGCAGGTCGATTTCAGCACCGATCCTAAGGTCTATCAGCAGCTGTGGGCCATTCGCAAAGGCACTTTTCCTGCGGTCGGAGCGGTACGGCCGGTTGGCAGCACCGTCATTATCGAGGATGTGACCTTCCCGTTAGAACGATTGGCCGAAGGGGTGCAACAATTGCTGCAGCTGTTTGAGCGTTATCAGTACCATGAAGCCATTATTTTCGGCCATGCGCTTGAGGGCAATCTGCATTTTGTCTTTACCCAGCGCTTTGATAGTCCTGAGGAAGTAGCGCGCTACGAAGCCTTTATGCGCGATGTCGCCGAGCTGGTGGCGGTGCGCTGTGGCGGCTCATTAAAAGCTGAGCATGGCACTGGCCGCAATATGGCGCCTTTTGTGGCGCTGGAGTGGGGCGAGGATGCTTATCAGTTGATGTGGCAAATCAAGCATTTGCTGGATCCAAAAGGCATTTTAAACCCCGATGTGGTGTTAAGCCTGGACCCACAGATCCATCTGAAGCATTTGAAGCCCTTACCGGAAGCTGATCCTTTAATTGATCGCTGCATCGAGTGCGGTTTTTGTGAGCCGGTCTGCCCATCCAATGCGTTAACGCTGACCCCGCGCCAGCGCATTGTGGTGCAGCGCGAAATCAAGCGGCTTAGCCGTGAAGAACCAACCAGCCCGCGACTGGCGCTGCTGCGCGATGACTACCAGTACCAGGGCGATCAAACTTGTACCGCCTGCGGCTTTTGTGAAAGTGCTTGTCCGGTGGGCATCAACACTGGCGATTTGACCAACCAGCTGCGCAGCCAGGTTGCAAAGCCCAGCAAGCTGGCCATATTTGCTGCCAACCATTTTGCCGGGATGACCCGGCTGGTCCGAATTGGGCTTCGTCTGCAGCAAAGTGGCCGTGCAGTGCTTGGTGTTGACGCGATGCAGCGGCTCAGTAGCGCTTTGCATCGGCTATCGGGAAAACGTTTGCCTGTTTGGTATCCGGCGATGCCAGGCGTCCCAGGCAGTAAAGCGAATCCGGTGGCTGATGAGCAGCTGACACCTGTGGTGTATTTCGCCGCTTGTGGCAGCCGGGTGATGGGCCCGGCTGCCAGTGACAGCGATCAGCGCTCCTTACAGGCAGTCACTGCCGAGGTACTGGCCAAAGCCGGCTACCGGCTGGTTTACCCAACAGGCATCGAGGCGCTGTGCTGCGGCATGGCGTTTCAATCCAAGGGACAGCTGAAGCTGGCACAGCAAAAAGCCACCGAGGTGGCAGCGGCGCTCAAAGCAGCCAGCAATGACGGTGAACTCGCGATTTATTGCGATACCAGCCCCTGCAGCCTGACCCTGAAACAACAGCTGCCAGCGGATTTGCCGCTGTGGGACAGCGTCGATTTTTTGCACGACAAGGTGTTGCCAAAGTTGGCACTTACACCGCAGCAGCAGCCGGTGGCACTGCATCTGACCTGCAGCGCCGCACGGCTAAAACAACAGGATAAACTCACCGCCCTGGTGCAGGCCTGCACCAGCCAGCCGGTGCAACCGCTGGGCATTCACTGTTGTGGCTTTGCCGGCGATAAAGGCTTGCTGTTGCCTGAGCTCAATGCCTCTGCGCTGCACGGACTGCGCCAGCAAGTGCAGGGCTGCAGTCAGGGGGTGTCTTCCAGCCGCACCTGTGAAATCGGTTTAAGCCAGCACAGTGGCATTGAGTACCGTCATCTGGTGTATTTGCTGGCAGAGCGTCTTAAGACTACCGAAAAAATTTAAATCCCTATCCTTGAATCCTGTGAGGATAATCCCCATAAAGCTGCTAACACGAAATTATCTGTCCTGAATTAGATTTGGAGAGCCGTTATGGGTAGAATTATTGGTATCGACTTGGGTACAACCAACTCTTGTGTTGCTGTATTAGACGGCGACAAGCCACGCGTGATTGAAAACGCCGAAGGCACCCGCACCACCCCTTCCATCATCGCCTACACCGACGATGGCGAGACTCTGGTCGGTCAGCCGGCCAAGCGTCAGGCGGTCACCAACCCGAAAAACACACTGTTTGCCATCAAGCGTCTGATCGGTCGTCGTTTTGAAGACGAAGAAGTGCAGCGCGATGTCAACATCATGCCATTTAGCATTGTCAAAGCCGACAATGGCGATGCCTGGGTGGAAGTGAAAGGCAAAAAAATGGCGGCGCCGCAGATCTCTGCGGAAGTGCTGAAAAAGATGAAGAAAACCGCCGAGGACTTCCTGGGCGAAGCGGTTACCGAAGCCGTTATTACCGTCCCTGCTTACTTTAACGATGCGCAGCGTCAGGCCACCAAAGATGCCGGTCGCATTGCAGGCCTGGATGTAAAACGCATCATCAACGAGCCAACCGCTGCGGCGTTGGCCTACGGCATGGACAAGAAAAAAGGCGACGCCAAAATCGCAGTGTACGACTTAGGTGGCGGTACCTTTGATATTTCCATCATCGAAATCGACGATGTTGATGGCGAGCAAACTTTTGAAGTACTGGCCACCAATGGTGACACGCACTTAGGTGGTGAAGACTTCGACAACCGCTTGATCAACTACCTGGTCGATGAGTTCAAAAAAGAGCAGGGCATAGATCTGCGCAACGATCCATTGGCGATGCAGCGCTTAAAAGAGTCGGCCGAGAAAGCCAAGATTGAGCTGTCTTCTGCCTCTCAGACCGAAGTCAACCTGCCGTACATCACGGCCGATGCTTCCGGTCCTAAGCACCTGAACATCAAGGTCACCCGCGCCAAGCTGGAGTCGCTGGTGGAAGATTTGGTGAAGCGTACGCTGGATCCATTAAAAGTAGCATTGAACGATGCCGACTTGAGCGTTGGCGATATCGACGAAATTATTTTGGTCGGTGGTCAAACCCGGATGCCAAAAGTGCAGCAGGCGGTGACTGAATTCTTCGGCAAAGAGCCACGCAAAGACGTCAACCCGGATGAAGCCGTTGCGGTCGGTGCTGCAGTGCAGGGCGCTGTGCTGTCAGGCGATGTGAAAGATGTACTGCTGCTGGACGTAACGCCACTGTCGCTGGGTATTGAAACCATGGGCGGCGTGATGACCAGCCTGATTGAGAAAAACACCACCATTCCGACCAAAAAGTCGCAGGTGTTCTCAACGGCAGAAGACAACCAGTCTGCGGTCACCATTCATGTGCTGCAGGGCGAACGTAAGCGTTCGGCCGACAACAAGTCGCTGGGGCAGTTTAACTTAGAAGGCATCCGTGCTGGTCGTCGTGGCGAGCCGCAAATTGAAGTCACCTTCGATCTGGATGCGGATGGTATCCTGCATGTATCGGCCAAAGACAAAGACACCGGCAAAGAGCAGAAGATCACCATCAAGTCGTCTTCAGGTCTGAGCGATGATGAAATTCAGGCCATGGTGCGCGATGCCGAAGCGCATGCCGAGGAAGACAAAAAGTTCGAAGAGCTGGTGCAAACCCGTAACCAAGCCGATGCATTGGTGCATGGTACCCGCAAGCAGCTGGAAGAAGCTGGCAGCGATTTGGCAACCAACGACAAGGAAGCCATTGAAGCGGCGATCAGTGAGCTGGAAACTGCCATCAAAGGCAACGACAAGGCGGACATCGATGCCAAGTCCGAAGCCCTGATGCAGGCCGCACAGAAACTGATGGAAGCAGCACAGCAAAAAGCTCAGCAAGGCGGTGACGCCGGTGCGACGGATGCGGGTGCGGCTGACGACGTGGTCGATGCCGAGTTCGAAGAAGTCAAAGACGACAAGTAATGTTCCACCCGGGCTGCGTTAAGGCGCAGCCCTCTAACATAAGTTAGCCCGTATCTATGTCAAAGCGTGACTATTATGAAGTACTGGGCGTCGAGAAAGGCGCCGATGTCAAAGACATCAAAAAGGCCTACAAACGCCTGGCGATGAAGTATCACCCGGACAGAACCAAAGGCGACAAGGACCTTGAAATCAAATTCAAGGAAATCCAGGAAGCGCATGAAGTTCTGACGGATGAGCAAAAGCGTGCGGCCTACGATCGCTATGGTCACGACGGTGTGGATCCCAGCCGTGGTGCTGGTGGCTTTGGTGGTGGCGCCGACTTCGGCGATATCTTCGGCGATGTGTTTGGCGATATTTTCGGTGGCGGTGGCCGTCGCGGTCAGTCGCGGGCGCAGCGCGGCTCCGATCTGCGTTACAACTTGGAGCTGAGCCTGGAAGATGCTGTCCGTGGCAAATCGGTCGATATCAAGGTGCCGACCTGGGTCACTTGCGACAGCTGCGATGGCAGTGGTGCCAAAAAAGGCACGTCAGCCAAGACCTGCCCAACCTGTCATGGCGCCGGTCAGGTCACGATGCGCCAGGGCTTTTTTGCCGTACAGCAAACCTGCCCGACCTGTCATGGCCGCGGTAAAATTATCCCTGACCCATGCAGCAAATGTCATGGCGAAGGCCGGGTTGAGAAAACCAAAACCCTGTCGGTCAAAATTCCGGCTGGAGTTGATACCGGCGATCGCATTCGTTTAAGCGGCGAAGGCGAAGCGGGCATGCATGGCGCGCCAGCAGGCGATTTGTATGTGCAGGTGCATGTCAAAGAGCACCCCATCTTTGTGCGCGATGGCAACAACCTGTACTGCGATGTGCCCATTAGCTTTGCCACAGCAGCACTCGGTGGTGAAATCGCTGTGCCAACACTGGATGGCCGGGTCAAACTGAAAATCCCGGCCGAGACCCAGACCGACAAGATGTTCCGTCTGCGCGGCAAAGG
>SKGJ01000351.1 GCA_007117525.1 Alkalimonas sp. | reverse complement strand
CTGGGCCATGAATGAGGATGCCATGGCTACCGAAAAACTGGCCGAAGGGATCCGAAAATTCGCCGTTGATCAGTGCAAACTGGAAGCCCTGATCCAACATCAATTGTCGAACTGACTTGAGTAAAAGGATGAATCTATGAGCGCCCTCTGGCAGGCCTTGCAGCAACAAGCTGCAGAACCATTTTCATTACGGCAGGCATTTTCAGCCGATCCTGAGCGTGCCAACCGATATCGTGTTAGCGCCTGTGGCATTGAGCTGGATTACTCCAAAAATCTGATTGATGCGAAGCGCTGGCAAAGTTTGCTGCAACTGGCTAAACAAAGCGATATCGTCGCTTTGCGGCAGCGTATGGTGCAGGGCGAAGCCATCAACCATACGGAGCAGCGTGCCGTTGGCCACATGCGCTTGCGCTTGCCAGAGCATGCCTTGCAGCAATTGGACGATGCCAGCATGGCCACGGAGATCCGTCAGTGCCGTCAAAAGATGACAGCGCTGGTCAATCAGCTGCATCAACAAAGTTACCTTGGCTACAGCGGTCAACCGATACGCGATCTGATCTGGGTCGGCATCGGCGGCTCCTTATTGGGCCCGCAAATGGCCTGTGAAGCGCTCAGCCCCTTTAATAAAAGTCCGGTCAGCATTCACTTTGCCGGCAATATTGATGGTGCCGTGGTGCATGACTTGTGCCGCTCCTTGCAACCGGAAACCACCTTGGTGGTGGTAGCCTCCAAGTCCTTTGGTACCGAAGAGACCCGCCAAAATGCCCTGTCCCTGCGGCAATGGTTTTTGGACCAAGGCGCCGATCAAGCGGCCATTGCCCGCCACTTTTGGGCAACCAGCTCCAACATTCAGGCTGCGGCTGACTTCGGCATCGTGCCAGAGCACATTCTGCCGATGTGGGACTGGGTCGGCGGCCGTTACTCCATCTGGTCGGCCATCGGCCTGCCACTGGCACTGCAATTGGGCAACGAGCAGTTTGACCAGTTTCTGGCCGGTGCTTATGCGATGGACCAGCATTTTTTGTCGGCCGATGCGGCCAGCAACATGCCAGTCATTCTGGCCTTGCTGGGGGTTTGGTACATCAATGGCATGGGCTGCCAAAGCCAGGCACTGCTGCCATACAACCATTATTTGCGACTGCTGCCATCCTACGTGCAACAGCTGGATATGGAGAGCAACGGCAAACAGGTGGATCATCAGGGCCAGCCCCTGCCCTGTGCCACCGCCCCGGTGATCTGGGGCGATGCCGGCACCAATGGTCAGCACGCTTACCATCAGTTGCTGCACCAAAGCCAGCTGGTGATCCCGGCAGACTTTATTCTGGCCGCCAAACCACAGCACGGATTGCACGACCACCAGCTGCGCTTAGCCGCCCACTGTTTTGCACAAACGCAGGCATTGATGCAAGGCAAGACAGTCGAAGAGGCCAAAGCCGAGTGCCTGGCGCAAGGCATGAGTGAAGCCGCAGCCAGCGCTCTGGCACCCCACAAGGCCTCTCCAGGCAATAAGCCCAGCAACACTCTGCTGCTACCCGAGTTGTCACCCTATTACCTTGGAGCCTTGCTTGCGCTTTACGAGCACAAGGTATTTTGTCAGGGGGCTATCTGGCAACTCAACTCCTTTGATCAATGGGGTGTTGAGTTAGGAAAGCAGCTATCAGGGCCTATTTATCAAGCACTTAACGGAAAGTCGTCGGTATTCGATAGCTCCACCAATGCCTTACTGGCCAGCCTACAAAGACATCTGACCAGTAGCGAAAATGCCTAAAATGTCATCACGCTGTCACTTTGGTGCTTTATTTTTGACGATGTCTGTGGTACTTATTTGTTGAAAATAACAACAACATCAGAGAGGCACAACAATGGAAAGCTTCGAAGATTTACTGAATATGTTGGAACGTCCGGCGCAAAAAGCGCGCAGTACGGGGAAGCGCAAGTGGCGGGAAATTGAAGCCATGAAAGAGCGGCAACGCTTAAAGCGTGAACTGGCCGACATGGACTGGACCATTGAACCAGAACTGGATGACATTGAGTTATTTTAATAAAAACGCCTGGACACTTCGTTCAGGCGTTTTTATTTGTGCTCTGGTTTAAAAGGCTTAAGGCAGCAGCGGCAATTGCCAATCGATCGGGCTTTGGCCATGCGCCTGCAATGCCTGATTGGCCTGCAGAAAGTGGTTGCAGCCAAAAAAACCACGGTGTGCCGATAACGGCGATGGGTGCGGTGCTGTCAGCACGGTATGCTTGTTGCCGTCAATCAATCTGGCTTTGCGACCGGCATGTGAGCCCCACAACAAAAATACCAGATGTTCAGCCTGCTCGCTGATGGCTGCAATTACCCGATCGGTAAATTGTTCCCAGCCCAGATCCCGATGCGAGTTTGCCTGGTTGGCCACCACGGTTAAAGCCGTGTTGAGCAGCAATACCCCTTGCTCTGCCCAGGCCGTCAGGTACCCATGAGTGGGGATCCGGTAATCGGGATACTCAAGCGCCAACTCCTTGTACATGTTACGCAGCGACGGTGGGATCCTCACCCCAGGCCGGACCGAAAACGCCAATCCGTGCGCCTGGTTCGGACCATGGTAAGGATCCTGCCCCAGAATCACCACCTTCAAACTGGCAAAGGGTGTCAGCTTAAAGGCGTTGAACACCTCTTTTTCCGGCGGGTAAATCACCTGACAACTGGCGCGGGCCTGCTGCAGTTGCTGCATAATTTGCTGAAAATAGGGCTGACTTTTTTCAGCCCCGAGTACATCCTGCCACTCAGGCATGGTCTTCCAGCTCCAGCAAGAGTTGCTCCAAAGCTGCGAAATCAGCAGGCAGTTCCCGGCTCAGGCTTGGCTCGGCCTGGCACTTGGCCAGTACCGGTGGCAAGGCGATTGGGCAACCAAGAATATTCTCGACCTGTTCTTTAAACTTGGCCGGATGTGCGGTGCCAAGAAAGATGCCGATCTCCCCTGGCTGCAAGGAGCGTTTGAGTGCTTTGTAGGCCACCGCCGCATGCGGCTCACTGATGTAGCCATCTGCCGCCAGCTGACGCATCCCCAACTGGGTATCGTCTTCATCCACCGCCACGGCTTCGAGATCAGCGCGCTGAATAACACCTTGCTGCAGCAGTGCTTCCACCCGCGGCCAGTTGTTTGGCGCACTGATGTCCATCGCATTGGATAAAGTGGCCTGCGTGGCCTTAGGTTGCCACTGACCATCACGCCAATAACGCGGTACCGTATCGTTGATGTTGGTGGCTGCCACCATCCGCTTGAATGGCAACCCCATCGCCTTGGCAATTAAACCGGCAGTAACATTGCCAAAGTTGCCGCTGGGTACAGCAAAGACCGCATCCTGCCGCCGCTCAGCTGGCAGCTGGGCCAAAGCTTCAAAATAGTAGCAAACCTGCGCCAATAGCCGACTGATATTGATGGAGTTGGCCGAGTTGATATTCAGACGCTTGACCAGCGCCTGATGATCGAAAACCTGTTTCACCAGCGCCTGACACTGATCAAAGTCCCCGTCAATGGCCAGAGTAGTAATGTTCTCACCCAGGGTGGAAAACAATTTTTCCTGCAGGCTGCTGATCTTGCCTTTCGGATACAAAATCACCACCTGCACACCGGGTTGACGGTAAAATGCCTGCGCAACCGCAGCTCCGGTATCGCCCGATGTGGCGGTGACAATGGTAACTTTATCCTGTTGCTTGGCCTGCCCAAGAGCCTGCGCCATAAAACGGCCACCAAAGTCTTTAAAAGCCAGCGTGGGCCCGTGAAAAAGCTCAAGGCAATAGAGCTCATCTTTGACCGGCTGCAACGGCGCCGGAAAGGTAAACGCCTGCTCCACCATCTGCTGTATCTGCTGCTCGGTCAGCTCATCGCCAAATAAGGCCTTCATAATGGCTGTGCTGCGCGCTTGCAGTGGCAATTGCAGCAAGGCATCGCAATCGAGCTGGGGCCACTTGGTCGGGAAAAACAATCCTTGTTGCTGGCCAAGGCCGGTACGGACCGCCTGTAAAAAACTGACCTGCTCGGCAGGTACTTTCAAATTTACTAATTGCATGAGTTTGGATCCTTCACAAGGCGGGCACCCTTTGGTGCCAGCCGACAAAGATGCGTCATCGCATCCTGATTCTTATGGTAATGCTGCGTCAGATAAGCGGCCACATCACGGGCAGCGGAGTCGGTTGGGCAAAGTGCAAACACCGTTGGGCCAGCCCCGGAAATGCCAAGATGGACAGCACCAAGGGCTTGCAGTGCGCTTCGCAGCTGCGGCAGCTCAGGCATTAAATGAAGCCGCGCCGGCTCGGCGACCACATCGTTCAAGGCCGCCATCGCATCGGCTTCATCCTGACTGTACAGGGCTGAAACAAAGCGGCTTAGACCGGCAGCAAAAGCGATGCTGGTTGCCAGCGGCAACTGCGCCGGGATAGCGGCACGCGCGGCCTTGGTCGACAAGGTGGTGCCAGGATAACTCAATACCACCCGCCAGTGGTCAAACCAAGGCAGGGCACGGCAAAGTTGTCGGCTGCCTGGCAACATCAATTGCAGCCCGCCCAGATAAGAGGGTGCCACATTGTCATAGTGCACGGAGCCGCTGACGCCACCTTCGGCTTCGGCCATCAGCTGCAACAACTCCGACTGGCTCAGTGGTTCGCCAAAATAATGGTTAAAGGCGTAGCAGGCCACCACAATGGAGCAGGCACTGGATCCCAGACCGCTGCCAACCGGCAGCGCTTTGATAAGCTCCAGCTCCAGCCCCGGCAAGGGCTTCCCCAATCGCTGCTGGAATAAGCGGTAACAACGAAGCACCAGATTGTCGTCGGTATCGGCCGGCAGCTGGTGCTGGTAACGACCGCTAAGTCGAAGCCGACTCTGAACTGCCTCGCCATGAATGGCCAGCACATCACCGAGCAGTTGCCCATCGACGGGTTCAAAAGCCGCGCCCAAGAGGTCAAAGCCCACGCTCAGATTGCCGGTTGAAGCCGGCGCATAATAATACTGTGTCATTGTTATGCGCTCCGCTTAGACTTCCTGCTGCCAGGACAAGGTCCGCAGAATATCACTGAAGACCCCAGCGGAGGTAACCGCAGCGCCTGCACCATAACCACGCAGCACAAAAGGGATCGGCTGATAATAACGGCTGTGAATGGCCAGGGCATTTTCCCCGTCTTTCACTTTTGCCAGCGGATGATCCGGCTCCAACGCCTTGATGGCGACCTTGCACCGCCCGTCCCGAATCTCACCGATGTAGCGCAGCACCTTGCCTTCTGCTTTGGCCGCCTCCGCCCGCTTGGCAAAAGCCGCATTGGCTTCAGGCAATCGCGCCATAAAGGCGTCAATGCTGCCGCTGGCATCGAAGCCAGCCGGCAACACCGACTCGACCTCTACCTGATCCAGCTCCAGCTCAAGACCGGACTCCCGCGCCATGATCAGCAGCTTGCGCGCAACATCCATCCCCGACAAATCATCGCGGGGATCCGGCTCGGTAAAGCCCATGGCTTTAGCTTTGGCGGTGACTTCTGACAAGCTGAGCCCTTGCTCCAACATGCCAAAAATGTAGGACAGGGAACCGGACAAAATGCCTTCAAAAGCCAGCAGCTCATCGCCCGCGTTTAGCAGGCCCTGCAAAGTATCAATCACCGGCAAACCTGCCCCGACCGTGGTTTCATACAAAAAACGGCGTCGATGCTGCTGTGCCTTTTGCCGCAGCTCACGGTAATACGCCATGCTGGCGGTGTTGGCTTTTTTATTTGGGGTCACCACATGAAAGCCGGCGGCCAGGAAATCGGCGTACTGAGCAGCAATGCTTTCCGAGCTGGTGCAATCGACCAACACCGGATTGATCAAATGCTGCTCCTGCACAAACTGGTTCAGGGCATCGAGGCTAAAAGCCTGTTTGCTTTGCGCCAGTTGCGGCTGCCAGGCGGCTAAATCCACCCCTTCCGGCTGCAGCAACAGTTGCCGGCTGTTGGCGATGCCATAGACTTTCAATTTCACGTGACGCTGTTGCAAGAAGCCTTGCTGTCGCTCAATTTGTGCCAACAGCTCCGCCCCAACCACACCACAGCCCACCAGGAAAACATCGATGCTGGGGATATGACTAAAGAAGTTTTCATGACACACCTTGACCGCATCCTGACAGGCCGACTGCGCCACCACGGCCGAAATGGAGCGCTCGCTGCTGTCTTGTGCAATGGCCACCACATTCACCCGAGCCTGAGCCAGGGATGCAAAAAACTTGGCAGCTACACCGCGGTGCTGCCGCATGCCATCCCCAACCAGACTGACAATGGCCATATCCGGTGCAATATCAAGCGGCCTTAGCAACTTGCTTTGCAGCTCCAGTTCAAACTCGGTTTCCAGCGCTTTTTTGGCGGCCGTCAGGTGCAGCTGCGGGACACAGAAGCTGATGCTGAATTCAGACGACGACTGAGTGATCAGATTCACTGAAATCGAGGCACGGGCCATGGTTGCAAAAACCCGGCTCGCCATGCCAACCACCCCTTTCAGACCAGGACCGGAAACGGTAATTAATGCCAAATGCTGCAAACTGGAGATGCCCTTGACCAGCGAATCACCATCGCCCTGAGTCGAAATGCAGGTACCGGCTGCGCTGGGATTCAGCGTATTTTTAATAAAACAAGGGATATTAAAGCGTGCCAACGGGCCGATGGTTTTAGGATGCAATACTTTGGCGCCAAAGTACGACAGCTCCATCGCTTCATCGTACGATAACCGCTCAATCAATTGGGTTTGTTTGACCTGACGGGGATCGGCACTGTAGACACCATCCACATCGGTCCAGATTTCACAGGCAGAGGCTTTTAAGCTGGCAGCGACTATGGCGGCCGAGTAATCCGAACCATTGCGGCCCAGCAAGCAAAGCTCGCCCTGCGCATTGCTGGAGACAAAGCCTGCCAGCAGATAAACCTCGGCCGGGGCTTCCGCAATGGCACTGGCCAAGGCTTGCTCGGAAGCGGGTATATCGGCCGTCGCGTTCAGGTAGTCGCCTTCACTGCGCACACAGTGTGCGGCCGGCAATAACCGCACCCGAACGCCCTTGGCCTGCAGCAAGGCTTGCATCAGGCCGACACTGAACTGCTCCCCAAGACCAAGCAACTGCGCCTTGATGTGATCGGGGCAGTGCCTGAGCAGCTGCACCCCTTGCAAGCGCTGCGCTAGTTGCTCCAGCTGGGCTTGCATCAGGGTCCGAACCGGGCTTAAAGCCTCTGCACCAATATGACTTGCTGCCTCATCCAGCAACTGCTGGTAGCGCTGCTGCAAGCTGAGCAGTACCTCCTGATAATCCGCTCCCATGTAAGCCAGATCCGTCAACTCCACCAACAGATTGGTCACCCCTTGCGGGGCCGACAACACCAGGCAAAGCTCCCCTTCCCGGGCACGGTCAGCGACGATGCTGGCCACCCCCTGAAAGCGTGTGACCGAGGCCAGCGACGAACCGCCAAATTTAAGCACGCGCATGTTTTACTCCTGAATCATTCAACATCGAAATTGTGTTGGTCCTGGTTGCATTTGCCGGGTCTTAGTGCCCTTAAACAAAAAACCCGTGACGGTTGAGGTCACGGGTTTTCTGATGACAAAGCACCACCGACCTCCTACCCCGACAGGGTGGTGGTAATAATGGTGGTGGTGAGTGTCATTAAATTTTTCATAGGCTTCATAATGCACAGACTTATAGACGTCTGTCAACCGTTAATGGGCGCTTTCGGTGATCTTCTGCAGGTAGTGACGCAATTCATCCCGATAACTGGTGCTGCGATTGCGGCCTTCACGCTTGGATAAGTACAGTGCCAGGTCCGCACATTGCACCAGGTCATGCACATCCTGCTGCCGGTGAGGATTCAACTCAGCCACCCCCAAACTGATGGTGGCACGAATGTCCTGCTGCTGATAATGCAAAGGATGCGCAGCGACCTGACGACATATACGCTTAGCCACCTCACTGGCCCCTTGAAGTCCAGTATTGGGTAAGATAATGCCAAACTCTTCGCCACCATAGCGCCCCAGCAAATCCGACTCCCGCAGCAAGCTTTGAATGAAAGCAGACAACTCAACCAGGACATAATCGCCTCCCTGATGGCCATAGATATCGTTCAGCTGCTTAAACTTGTCTAAATCAAATAAAATTAATGATAAAGGTTGGTGGTAACGTCTGGCGCGCAAGATCTCCGCATTCAACAACTGTTCCCAATAACTGCGGTTAAACACCTGGGTGAGACCATCCATGCGGTTGGCTTGTTGCAACGCCTGCATGTTGCGTTGCAGCTCCTGCTGATACAGACTGACATCGGTGGCATCCTCGATTAGCAGACAGACAAAGGTTTCACCGGTATGCGGATGCAACAAGGGCAACATGCTGCAATTTTGAATCATGTAATCACTGACATTGCTGATCGGACGCAGGTGAGGCAGTTTCAGCACATAAGGCCGTTGCTCCCATGAGCTAAACACCGGCGCGTTCAAAGCGACCACACTGTCCAGCTTGCGCTTTAACCAGGCTTCCGGTAAATCGGTGAAAACATCAAAGACGGATTTGTGACGCACCTCGGCCAAGGGCACACCCAGCCTGCGCTCAATAAACTGATTGTAAAAGCAGATATGATAGTCGGTACTAAGCACCAGCACACCGCTGTTTAACTGCTGCAAAATAGGCATTGCCAGCCATTGTGCGTCCATCCGTCCTCCTGCTAGTACTCCAGCAAAATAGCATCCAACCGCTGCTGCAGGGTCTGCAAGCCAAGTTCCGGTATCAAAAGCACCATCTCGCATTGAAACGCATAGTCAATCACCTGATAGTGAATGCTGACCTGCAAAGCAGCACGCCAGCCAGGGGTCTCGATACGCTGCACCAACAGTTCCTGCTGATCACTTAACAGCCTGGGAGCACTGTAAGACAGCTGAGCACTCAACTGCCCGCCCAGACTGTTGAGAAAGGTGGTGGTCAAAATGGAGCTGATGTCGGTCAGCATTTCGGCATCGTTGGCATCATCTGCCGGGTAGCCCAGCATCGTTGCCAACTGACGGGCATTGCTCAACTGGTAAAACAACACCGCTTCGCCCTGAAAGCCGGCATCGCCAATAAAGCCCTGACTCACTACCTGCCGTTGCTGATCAGCATTCTCAGGCTCGAGCTGCGCCAACAAATCCGAAGGCTGGACCAGCCGGATGGCTGGTACTTGCAAATGCACCAAGGTGTTTAAATAACGAGCCAGCTGATCGCTGGCCATGCCCATAGCGACATTCATTAGCTCTTGCAACGCATCCTGTTGGTCAGCAGATAACATCGCCATCAGATCAAACCATACTGCGACAGTATCTGGTTGAGTTTGTCCGGGTTCACCGGTTTTTGAATAAAGGCCAGGGCGCCAAGCTCCGCGACCCGCTTTTGCATTTCGGGCTGAATATCGGCAGAAATAACAATGACACAGG
>SKGJ01000255.1 GCA_007117525.1 Alkalimonas sp. | reverse complement strand
TGCCGCTGAGCCAGAGTCTGCAGTTGAAGCTGAAGCCGTTGCTGCTGAGCATGAGCCCAGCAGTGCAGTCGAGGTTGATGCGGTGCTTGAGGGCATGGAGCCTACCTCAACACAAGAAACTGCCAGCTCACCTTACCGTTTTGGGCAGGACAGGGCTGGGGGCGATCAGACACTGAGTCGGGCTGGTTCAAGTTCTGGGTTATCGTTCGGTAAAATCGTCATTTCTCTGGCTTTTGTGATCCTGATGGTATTGTTGCTGGGCTGGTCTTTCAAAAAATTGACACTGCGCATTCCCGGTAGCCAACACATGAAGGTAATTACCACCATTCCGTTAGGGCCGAAAGAACGGCTGCTAGTTATTGAAATGCAAGGAAAACAGCGGGTTTTGGGTGTGACCGCTCAGCAGATAAATTACCTGTTTGAGCTGGAAGAGCCCCTGCCCGAAGAAAAGTTGGCATCAGAATTTCATAGTCAGTTGCAATCGTGGATGAAAAAGTAAAAATGCTCTATGTTGCGACTTATTCTGGTGTTGTTGGCGCTTGGCCTTAGCCCTGCTGTTTTTGCTGATGTCGGCACCTTGCAGGCCATCAGTGTTACCACCAACCCGGATGGCTCTCAGGAATACAGTGTAACGCTGCAAGTCCTAGCCATCATGACCGCGCTGAGTTTTATCCCGGCGATGGTCATTATGATGACCAGCTTTACCCGCATCATCGTGGTGCTGGCGATTTTGCGCCAGGCCATCGGTTTGCAACAGTCCCCCTCAAATCAGCTGTTGATTGGCATCGCGCTTTTTCTGACCTTTTTTATCATGTCGCCGGTACTCAATGAAATCAATCATCAGGCGCTGCAACCCTATTTAGCGGAAGAGAAAACGTCGCTGGAAGCGGTGGAGCAAGCCATTATTCCACTGAAAGAATTTATGCTGCACCAGACCCGGTTGCGTGACTTGGACACCTTTGCCAGCATTGCCGGGGTGGAGGAAGTGGATAATTTGATGGATCTGCCCATCACGGTGATTATTCCGGCCTTTATCACCAGTGAGCTAAAAACGGCTTTTCAGATTGGCTTTATGTTGTTTATTCCATTTTTGATCATTGATTTGGTGGTGGCCAGTGTTCTGATGGCGATGGGGATGATGATGTTGTCGCCGATGATTATTTCCTTGCCCTTTAAATTGATGATGTTTGTGTTGGTGGATGGCTGGATCCTGGTGATGGGAACCATGGCCACCAGCTTTGGATTGGGGACCTGACCATGAGCCCTGAAGTCTTTGTCGATGTGCTGCGCGATGCGCTCTACATCGTTATTTTGTTGGTTAGCGCCATTATTTTGCCCTCGCTCTTTGTCGGCTTGATTGTCGCGGTGTTTCAGGCGGCTACCTCGATTAACGAACAGACCCTGAGCTTCTTACCTCGTTTGATTGTGACCATTCTGGCACTTATTTTCGGTGGCCACTGGCTGACCCGGGTGATCATGGATTTCACTGAAGGTTTGATCCTCAGCATTCCTTCTGTAGTCGGCTGAGCGAGAAGGCAATGGACTTTCATCTCGACCTTATCATGCAGACCCTGGCAGACTTTTTGTTGCCGATGGCCAGAGTGAGTGGGGTCTTTATGATTATGGCAGGCCTAGGCACCCGCAATGTGCCGATGCGGATCCGCATTGTGTTGATTGTGGCGCTGACCGTGATGATTATGCCGGTGATCCCGCCAGTGCCTAACCCCGATTTGATGTCGTTTCGCATGGTGCTGCAGGTGATGCAACAGGTCACGCTGGGCTTTGCCATCGGTTTTATGACGCTGATTTTCGTCAATACCTTTATTATTGCCGGTCAGGTGTTGGCAACTCAGAGTGGTTTAGCCTTTGCGTCCATGGTGGATCCTGCCAGTGGTGTCAGTGTGCCGGCAATCGGTCAGTTTTATCTGATTTTGGCCACCTTGCTGTTTTTTATTTTTGATGGGCATCTGATTACCATTCAGATGCTGGTGCTGAGTTTTGATACCTTACCCATTACCGATGCCTGGTGGTCGCGCTTGCAAATTTGGCAACTGATTGAGTTTGCCGGCTGGATGTTTGCCACCGCCTTGTCCATTACGCTGGCCCCCATTATAGCGATGCTGGTGGTCAACCTGTCATTCGGCATTATGACCCGTGCTGCGCCGCAGTTGAATATTTTCGCCATCGGCTTCCCGATTACCATGTTATCCGGCTTATTGATCCTGTGGCTGACGCTGGATACCTTCCTGATCCATTACGGCATCCAGTGGCAGTTAACGCTGGATTACAGCTGCCGTATCATCGGCTGTTAAGGGGGAGATATGGCCGAAAGTCAATCTGGTGGTGAAAAGACCGAACAGCCCACCCCCAAGAAAATTGAAGACGCTAAAAAGAAAGGGCAAATTGCCCGTTCCAAAGATCTGGGGACCGCTTTTGTGTTGATCAGCAGTGCCACAGCTTTGCTGCTGTTTGGCCCGATGCTGGCCGGCCGGGTTCTGACCATCGGCAAGCGGATGTTCAGCTTGCAACCCAAAGATATCTTTGACACCCAGTCGATGTTTTCCGCCTGGGGCGAGATCATGCAGTTGCTGCTGCCGCCGATGCTGATCATTTTTGCTTTTGTGCTGGTGGCGGCCTTTGTTGGTAACTGTTTGCTGGGGGGCTTTAACTTCAGCTGGGAAGCGGCCGCGCCAAAGGCCAGCAAAATGAGCCCGATTAAAGGTTTTAAGCGAATGTTTGGTTTGCAGGCTTTGGTGGAGCTTGGCAAAAGCATTCTTAAAGTGCTGGTGGTGGTAGGGATGGCGCTTGGATTGCTGAACTTGTTTTTCCGGGACATCATGACACTGTCGGTAATGAGCGCACCCAACAACATTGAGGATGCACTTTGGATCCTGGGCTGGATGTTCTTTGGGCTGACCTGTAGTGTGATCCTCATTGCCCTGGTGGATGCGCCTTACCAGGCCTGGAAGCACAACAAAGAGCTGATGATGACGCTGCAAGAGGTTAAGGATGAACACAAAAACATGGAAGGGGACCCCAAGGTCAAAGCTCGTATTCGCCGCACCCAGATGCAGATGTCGATGAAGCGAATGATGCAGGAAGTTCCTTCAGCCGATGTCATCGTCACCAACCCAACGCATTACTCGGTGGCGCTACGTTATAAGCAAGGCCGGGACAGAGCCCCGGTGGTGGTGGCAAAAGGCATCGATGTGATGGCGCTGCAAATTCGAAAAGTAGCCAAAGAGCACAAAGTGCCTCTGGTGGAGTCTCCGGCTTTGGCACGTGCCATTTACTACACCACGGAGTTGGACCGGCCCATTCCAGACGCACTCTTTGCGGCGGTGGCGCAGGTCCTGGCCTATGTCTATCAGCTGAATCTGTTCTTAAAAGGCCGGGGTAAGCGGCCGCAAAAACTCAGCAAGCAACTGCCGATCCCAACCGACTATTACTACGATTAGTTACTACGATTAGTGTCAAACCGACGCATTGGCCGACAAGTTGGAGCATTTTTTGCTTTTGTCTGAATAGCGCCAAAATTTTGTTGGGAACACCATGCAGTTAGCCAGTTACTTCAATCGATTCGATCGCAGCAAGATGACTCACTTAAAAGGGCTGGGTACGCCGTTTTTGATCATGGCTGCTCTGTCGATGGTGGTGTTGCCGTTACCGCCGTTTTTGCTCGATATTCTGTTTTCCTTCAACATTGCGCTCGCTCTGGTGGTGCTGCTGGTGACCATTTACACCTTGCGGCCGCTGGAGTTTGGTATTTTCCCGACCGTGTTGCTGGTCGCGACCATTATGCGGCTGGCGCTGAACGTTGCCAGCACCCGGGTGGTGCTGCTTGAAGGCCACCAAGGCGGAGATGCTGCCGGCAAGGTGATAGAAGCCTTTGGCTCTGTGGTGATTGGTGGCAACTACGCAGTTGGTTTGGTGGTGTTTCTTATTCTGATCATCATCAACTTTGTGGTCATTACCAAAGGTGCCGGCCGGATAGCCGAAGTCACAGCCCGTTTTACCCTGGATGCCATGCCTGGCAAGCAAATGGCGATTGATGCCGATTTGAATGCCGGTTTGCTGACACAAGAAGAAGCCAGTACCCGGCGGGATGAAGTTACTCAGGAAGCCGATTTTTACGGCTCGATGGATGGTGCCAGTAAGTTTGTCAAAGGCGATGCCATTGCTGGCATCGTCATTTTGGCGATTAACCTGATTGGTGGTCTTTTCATTGGCATGATCCAGCATGGCTTAACCTTTGGTCAGGCGGTGGAAGTCTATACCCTGTTGACCATTGGGGATGGCCTGGTGGCCCAAATTCCTGCGCTGTTGTTGTCCATTGGCACCGCCATCATTATCACTCGCCAAAACCGCTCTGAAGACATGGGCAAACAGTTTACCGGCCAGCTGGCCAATATCCGGGTGCTCTTTATTGCTGCCGGTGTTTTGATGCTGATGGGCATTGTTCCAGGCATGCCGCATTTTTCGTTTATTTCATTGTCGCTGATTGTTGGTGGCGTGGCTTACTTTCTGTTTCGTAAAGAGCAGCAGCAGGTTGCCGAGCTGGTAAGCAAGGGGCCTGAGCTGGATACCCATCAGGAGCCTCAGACCATCAAAGAAATTGGTTGGGACGATGTGCAGCCGGTCGATACCATTGGGTTGGAAGTCGGCTATCGGCTGATCCCCTTGGTCGACAAATCACAGGGTGGTGAATTGCTGACCCGGATCAAAGGGGTTCGTAAAAAGCTATCGCAAGAACTGGGCTTTTTAATCCCGGCCGTGCACATTCGTGACAACCTGGACTTAGAGCCCAACAGTTACCGGGTATCGCTGATGGGTGTGACGACTGGGGAGTCGGAGCTACGGCATGATCATGAATTGGCCATCAATCCCGGTCAGGTGTTTGGCACCGTCAAAGGCATTGCCACCCGGGATCCTGCTTTTGGACTGGAAGCGGTCTGGATAGCGAAAGACCAGCGTGAACATGCTCAAACCCTGGGGTACACTGTGGTCGATGCTGCGACTGTGGTCGCCACTCATTTGAGTCAGATCTTAACCAACAATGCGGCCAGCTTGTTGGGCCATGAAGAAGTTCAGAACTTGCTGGATATGCTGGCACGGACCTCACCCAAGTTGGTTGAGGCCCTGATCCCCGATACCTTGCCACTGACCACCGTCGTTAAAGTCTTGCAAAACCTGCTGAACGAAGGTGTGCCAATCCGGGATATGAAAACCCTGGTGCAAACTCTGGTGGAGTATGGCGTGAAGAGTCAGGACGTGGATGTGCTGACAGCTGCTTGCCGTATCGCTTTGCGTCGTTTGATTGTGCAGGAGATTGCTGGCAGTCAACAAGAGCTGCCGGTGATTACCTTCGCACCGGAGCTGGAGCAGATGCTGCATCAATCGATGCAAGCCGCCGGTAATGATGGTGGCGGTATTGAGCCGGGTCTGGCAGAGCGGATCCAACAGTCCCTGCAAGAAGCCAGTCAGAATCAGGAATTAAACGGCGAGTCCGCCATTTTACTAACGTCAAGTATTTTACGCTCTGTAATGGCACGATTTGTGAAATACACCATTCCAGGGTTACGAGTGCTGTCTTACCAGGAAATTCCAGATGACAAACAAATTCGTATTGTCAGTGTGGTAGGCCAGGCCAGCTAGGAGATAAGCCATGAAAATTAAACGCTTTGTTGCCAAAGATATGCGGACCGCCTTGGATGAAGTCAAGGAGTTTATGGGGCCGGATGCCATCATTATGTCCAATAAAAAAGTAGCTGGTGGTGTTGAAATTGTGGCGGCACTGGATGCCGATGCCCAGCCAGCTAAGGCTTCGCAACCAGCCAAGGTAGAGACAGAGGAGCCTGCCAAAGTGGCTGGGCGACCAGGTTTGAAGGCGCAGCCTCGGCGGGTGGAGGCGGCGGTGGACGATGAAGCCGACTCACTGCGCGCCTTGCTGGCGCGGCAGATGAGCATGCAGTCTGGTCAGCCGAGTGCCGCGCCAGTTGCCCCGGCATTCAAAGCCAGCAAAGCAGAGCCTCGGACAGAGCGTCAAAACAATGGCGCAAGCAATGTGGTCAGTTTGCAAGAGCTTAATCAGTTGCAACAAAAGCAGCAACAGCAATGGCAGACAGAGTTTGATGCCATGCGCAGCGAAATGTTGTCGATGCGTCAGTTGCTGCAGCATCAGGTCTCGGGCTTGATGTGGCAAGAGCTGGCACGCAGCGAACCGGTTCGTGCCATGGTGATAGAGCAACTGCAGCAAATGGGCTTGTCCTCGACCATGGCCGATCAACTGGCCTGTTTTATGCCCGAGGACATCTGTGAACGCGAAGCCTGGAATACTGCGCTGGAACTGCTTGCTGGTCAGCTGACCACGGGTAACAACGATATTATGCGGCAAGGGGGTGTTGTTGCCCTGGTGGGGCCGACCGGCGTGGGCAAAACCACCACCGTTGCCAAGCTGGCAGCCCAGTATGCCCGCAAACACGGTGCCGATCAGGTGGCCTTGATCACCACCGATACCTTTCGGATCGGTGCCCTGGATCAACTGGCCACCTTTGGACGCATCATTGGCTGTCCGGTTCGTCAAGCCAAAGACAGCGAAGAGTTGGCGGTTTTACTGAAACAATTTTCCAATCGCAGCCTGGTTTTGATTGACACCGCAGGGATGAGCCAGCGTGATCTGCGACTGGCGGAAAAACTTGCCGCTTTGGTGCAGGATTCTCTTGTAAAAATAAAGAGCTATTTGGTATTGTCTGCTACAGCACAAGCCCGGGTGATGCAGGAAAGCGTTGAGCACTTTAAACGAATTCCATTATCAGGTTGTATTTTTACCAAACTTGATGAATGCTTAAGTTTAGGTGAAATTATCAATGCAGCGCTACAAAATGCCTTGCCGGTATGCTACCTCACCAATGGACAGCGGGTGCCTGAAGACATACGTATCGCCAGAGCGGATGACATCGTAGCGCAAGCAGAAAAATTACGCATCGCATACAGTAGTACGGCGCATCAATGGGAAGCTCCTGTCGAGCGCCGAGCGGAAGGAGCCTATGCATAGTCATGAGCCAATCGATGATCAGGCCGCAGGCCTGAGGACAATGAAAACAAAGATGGTCAAAGTAATTGCAGTTACCGGAGGCAAAGGCGGCGTTGGTAAAACCAATGTGTCGCTTAATCTTGCCATCGCCATGGCACAACTTGGCAAGCGTGTGATGGTACTTGACGCTGATCTTGGCTTGGCCAATTGCGATGTCATGCTGGGATTACGGGTGCACAAGAACCTGTCGCATGTGCTGGCTGGTGAAGCCGAGCTGGACGACATTCTGATCGAAGGCCCGGCGGGTATCAAAATTATTCCTGCCACCTCCGGTTCGCAAAACATGACCGAGTTAACGCCAGCAGAACATGCGGGGTTAATCCGCGCTTTTAGCGAAATGAAAACCCGGGTCGATGTGTTGTTAATCGATACGGCAGCCGGCATTTCCGATATGGTCATGAGCTTTGCCAGAGCCTCGCAGGATGTGGTGGTGGTGGTCTGTGATGAGCCTTCATCCATCACCGATGCTTATGCATTGATGAAGATTTTAAGCCGTGATCACGAGGTTCAGCGCTTTAAAATTATTGCCAACATGGTGCGTAGTTTGCGTGAAGGGCAGGAACTCTTTGTCAAACTCACGCGGGTCACCGATCGCTTTCTGGATGTCAATCTGGAGCTGGTCGCAACCATTCCTTACGATGAAAATGTTCGCAAAGCCGCACGCAAGCAGCGTGCTTTTGTGGAGGCTTTTCCAAAGACGGGGGCCAGCTTGGCGGTGAAATCATTGGCGATGAAAGCCATCAAGTGGCCGACACCGCCTGGAGCTTCTGGTCATCTCGAGTTTTTCCTGGAACAGCTGGTTCAGCAACCCGATAAAGCGCAGCGAGGTCTGGCGTGAATGCGAAGTTGTCGGCTTACGGTGCAGCGGACCAACTCAATCAGCTGATTGAGCGTCACGCACCTTTGGTCAAACGGATCGCTTATCATCTGTTGGCACGGTTACCGGCCAGTGTGCAGGTTGACGATCTGATTCAGTCCGGCATGATAGGCTTAATGGAAGCAGCGAAGAACTTTGACGGCAGCAAAGGCGCCAGCTTCGAAACTTTTGCCGGTATCCGAATTCGTGGTGCGATGCTCGATGAAATGCGTCGCGGCGACTGGACTCCGCGCTCGGTGCATCGCAATGCTCGTTTAATCGCCGAAACCATTGCGGAATTGGAAGCAGAGCTTGGCCGCGATGTTAAAGATGTAGAAGTTGCTGAAAAACTTGATATATCTCTCGATGAGTACCATCATATGTTGAGTGATGTCAGTTGCGGCCGGATCTTGGGTATCGAGGACCTGGGCGTCACTGAAGATGTACTGGCAACAGCGGATGATCGCGAAACCGATCAGTTGTTCGAACATCAGGCCAATGAAGCATTTCAGCAAAGCCTGATCAAGACCATCAGCAATTTGCCCGAGCGGGAAGCATTAGTACTATCGCTGTATTACAATGATGAGCTAAACTTGAAAGAGATCGGTGCTGTACTGAATGTCAGTGAGTCCCGGGTCAGTCAAATCCATAGTCAGGCGCTGGTTCGTTTAAAGTCCAGAATGCAGGATTGGTTGTAATCAAAAGTTATTGAACATGTCCGATAACGATTTTCTCAGCGGAGGGGATTTTGGATAAGAACATGAAGATTCTGGTGGTTGATGATTTTTCAACCATGCGTCGAATTATTAAGAACTTGCTGAGAGATCTTGGGTTTACCAATGTATCTGAAGCAGATGATGGCAGTACTGCTTTGCCCATGTTGCAAGGTGGTGATTTTGATTTCGTGGTCACCGATTGGAACATGCCAGGCATGCAAGGCATCGATTTGCTCCGCGCCATTCGTGCGGATGACAAGCTCAAGCACATCCCTGTGTTGATGGTGACTGCCGAAGCAAAAAAAGAGCAAATTATTGCAGCAGCTCAGGCTGGGGTAAATGGCTACATTGTGAAGCCTTTTACCGCCGCAACCTTGCAGGAAAAACTATCCAAAGTGTTTGAAAGGATTGGATAACCTGACGCAGACAAGGGAGTAATGCAATGTCCGCACTCACGGCACCATCCATTTCACTTGAGCAAGCCAAAGAGTTGGTGCAGCTGTTGGAGATGGGTGAAAATGAAGCGGCAAATCAACTGGTACAGCAAATCGCAGTACCAGGCTCTGCAGAGCTTTTTTCGGAAGTCGGAAAACTGACGCGTCAGTTGCACGATTCACTGAAAAACTTTCAATTGGATCCCTCGCTTAGCAACTTGCTGGAAGAAGATATCCCGGATGCCAAAAAGCGGTTGAATCACGTGATTGATATGACCGAGCAGGCAGCCAACAAAACCATGGATGCAGTAGAGTCCTGCCTGCCGATTGCCGATCAGCTAGGACAAAAC
>SKGJ01000357.1 GCA_007117525.1 Alkalimonas sp. | reverse complement strand
TATTCAGGTCAATCGTGGCAAAGTCAGCCAGAAGATTGCTGAACTGTTTGGCCCTAAGCTGGCACAAGAGTATGGCCGCCAAATCGAGCAGCACGAAATCTATGTGCACGATGAAACCAGCTTAAAACCTTATTGCGTCTCGGTGACCCTGTATCCCTTCCTGCGCGATGGCCTGACCAAGCTTGGCGGTGAGTCGAAAGCGCCCCAGCATCTGGAGTCGTTCTGCGGCTGTTTCGTTAACTTTGTGTTTGCCATCAGCAGCCAATTTGCCGGTGCCGTCGCCACCGTCGAGTTTCTCACCTACTTCGACTACTTTGCCCGCAAAGACTACGGCGACAACTACCTGCAAACCCATCCGAAGCTGATTGCCAATCACTTGCAGCATGTGGTGTATGCGCTGAACCAGCCTGCGGCTGCCCGCGGCTATCAAAGCGTGTTCTGGAACATTTCGGTGTACGATCAGCATTACTTCGACAGCATGTTTGGCAACTTTGTTTTTCCCGGATGATGACTTGACCAAACCCAACTGGCCCTCGGTGGATGCCCTGCAGCACTTTTTCCTTGATTGGTTTAATGAAGAGCGGAAAAAAACCATCCTGACCTTCCCGGTGGTTACCGTCGCCATGCTGACCGAACAAGGCCAGTGCAAAGATCAGCACTTTGCTCAAAGTATGGCCAAACAACTGGCCAACGACAGCTCCTTTTTTGTTTATCTGTCGGACAATGCCGATTCGCTGGCCTCGTGCTGCCGGCTGCGCAGCGAAATCAGCGACAACACCTTCTCCTACTCACTGGGCGCAGGCGGCGTCGCCACCGGCTCCATCAATGTGATTACCATCAATATGAACCGGCTGGTGCAGGATGGCCGCGATCTGGCCACCGAAGTCGATAAGATCCACAAGTACCAGGTGGCTTACCGCAAGCTGATGGAAGAGTATCTGGCCGCAGGCCTGCTCACCGTGTACGACGCTGGCTTTATCACGCTGGATAAACAGTTTCTCACCATCGGCATCAATGGCATGGTGGAAGCAGCCGAATCGCAAGGCCTGGTGGCCAGCAACAACCCGGCCTACATCGCCTTTGTCCGTGAGCAGCTAAAAACCATTTATGATGCCAACAAAGCCGCCAAAGCCAAATACGGCTATCTGTTTAACACCGAATTTGTGCCGGCGGAAAACCTGGGGATTAAAAACGCCAAATGGGACAAAGAAGACGGCTACAAGGTACCGCGCGATTGCTACAACTCCTATTTCTATGTGGTGGAAGATGAGCAGACCAATGCGCTGGATAAGTTTCAGCTGCATGGCAAAGAGCTGCTGGATTACCTGGACGGTGGCTCGGCGCTGCACCTGAACCTGGATGAAAAACTGGATGAAGACGGCTACCTGGCAATGCTGAACATAGCCGCCCATACCGGCTGCAATTATTTCTGTGTCAATGTCAAAATCACCATCTGCAATCAGTGCGAAGCCATCGACAAGCGCACCCTGCACCATTGCAGCCATTGCGGCAGCCTGGATGTCGATCACGGCACCCGGGTGATTGGCTACTTAAAGCGGGTCTCGGCCTTTAGCAGTGGCCGGCGCAAAGAGCATGGGCTGCGGCACTACCACAGAACGCCTCAGCCGCTCCCAGCTAAGACCACAATACCTCAGACCGTTGCCGCAGAGGCTTAACCACCAAACGGCTACCCCATTCGAGGTAGCCACTGCCTCTTTTGCCTGATCGGCCAGCCGGGCTTTGGCTGCTACACTGCTCGACAGTAAGTTAACCGATATCAGGTGCCCTATGTTTTCAACCTATTCTCAATTTATCGAGATGGCCTGCCAACAGGCCGAGCCGCAGCGATTGTTGTTTGTGCTGGCGAAAGTCCAGCTGCCCAAAGACGCAACCCCGGAGCAAAAAGCACGCTTTGAGCAAGGCGAAGGCGGTTACCTGGAGTCGGTACTTTGTGTCGATAAACTACCGGAAGAAGTGCGGGATTTTGCGGCTTTTGTCGAAGAATCCAAACAAACTGAACTGGATTGGGACCTCGCCTTTATTTCCAGCATGGAAGGCCGCGCTGGCTTTGCGCCGAACTCCGACGAAGCGGTACAGCCTTTAAAGTTGATGGTGCAGCGGATTGAAGCCGGCCAGGTGGCGAACTTTCTGGCGGTAAATAAACAGGGCGAGCTGTTACAGTTTCAGTAAGCTTCAACCTTAGCTAAGAGCAGCCGTGCAGATACAATCATGAGCAAAAAACCGGATTTGGCAACCGCCATGCTGCAGCTGATCGATGAGGTCAAAAACCGCTTTCCGCTGTATGAGCCTGACACTTATGTCTGCAGTATTCGCAACACCGACTGTCAGGGGTGCCCGAAAAAGCTGCTGGAAATGGTGGATTCGGAGTTGTGTTTTTGGGAAAGCGCCATCCGGCAGGGCCGTACGCCAAAGTTTGATGAGTTACGACGCTTTGGCAAACTCTGCCAAAGCGTCGAGCGCAACTTAATTCGCAATCAGTTGAT
>SKGJ01000024.1 GCA_007117525.1 Alkalimonas sp. | reverse complement strand
TGTTGATGCTGCCGCTGTTTCTGGCGGTCACCTACCTGCCGGCCGGCGTGCCGGTGATGGTGTTTGGCAGCAGCATTCCACTGACCTTGTTGCTGGTGATGTTGCTGCTAGGCTGCGTCTTTTCGCTGGTACCAGCAGCAATGTGGCCTTCGGTGGCATACACCGTTGATCAGCGCCGCTTAGGCACCGCCTACGCCACCATGACCTTGTGCCAGCAAATCGGCTGGTCCATCGTGCCCCCGGTGATTGGTTATCTGAATGATCTGAACCAGGCCAGTGCCGACAATGTCGCCGGCTATGCCCCAGGCATGTGGTTTTACACTGGCCTTGCCGTCACCGGCCTGGTGTTCGCGCTGTTGTTATGGCGCCATGAAAACAAACCGATGGCTGCACCGGGGCATCATCAGGAAACCGCCGCCGAGCACCAGCATCCGGGCTAAAAGGGATGAAAATAACCAGCAGGCCTTGCCTGCTGGTTAACCATTCAGAACCAAAGCAGCCAGCAAGCCCAACAGGCCGCCAAAGAAACCACCCCACACCACCAGCCAGCCCAGGTGCTCTTTGATCATCTGTTGCAGCATCTGCTTCACCAGCTCAGGCGTCAGCTCATCTAATCTTGCTTCGACAATGGTTTCAATGTGCTGCTGAATTTGCTGCATCTGCTCTGGGCGCTCCAACTGCAATAAGACCTGCTGCTGGAAGGCATCGGAGTCAGCAATCTCGGTCAGAGCAGCTTTGAGTTCTTGTATAAAGGGCTCACGCAGTGGCAGCAGCACCTTTTTGCCACCCACCATCATCAGCATGGAGCCAAAGGAGGACTCTTCCACCACCTTTAACAGCGCATCAAAAGCAGGATCCAGCTCCACCTGCTCGATGACCGGGCCAAGCTCCAGCTTCATCGGCTCGCCGTATTCATCTTGCTGATGCAAAAAGCGGTCGATGTTGTCGCTGCTAAAAAACTGTGTCATCAACAGCTGCTGCAGGCTTTGTTTGAGCTGCTCAAAGCGGGCCGGGATCACGCCGGAGCCATAAAGGCCGGGTACTTTTTCAAACAACATATGCACCGCCAGCCAGTTGGTCAAACCGCCGGACAAGGCAAATAAGCCGGTGGTGAGCAACCAGGGCTGCGCCAGGCCAAAACCAGCGATAGTCAATGCCAGAGCCACGCCATTGGTGAGCATACTTTTGTTCATGCAAAACTCCTTCACTTCGAGCAACTAAGCAACTAGTGGCGCTGATCCTGCCAGCGTCCCCATTGATAATAAAGCCACTGGCCAAGCCGGCGCCAGCGGGCCATCGGAAAGCGCCGCAATGGCTGGCGGTAGCACGGCAAATCCGGAATGGATTGCCCCATCGCAAGCTCCGCCAGCCGTTGCCCGGCCAGCGCAGAAAACGACAAGCCACTGCCGCAATAGCCAGCGGCGTAACTGACACCGGCATAGCGACTGTCCTTTGGCGCCTGATGCAGGTGCGGTAGATCGTCCAGCGACACCGCCACCCAACCGCTCCACTGATAATCAATGGCGATGCCTGCCAGAGCCGGAAAACTGCGGCGCATCGCCGCCAGCAAAGCCTGCTGATAATGCGGCTTATCAGCATCCCGCCCCTGGATAGCCCCGCGGCCACCGAACAACAAGCGGCCATCGGGCAATAAGCGGTAGTAGTATTTCAGCGACCGGGTATCCATCACAATGGGCTGACCACGAAAACCACAAGCCTTTCGCTCAGCCTCCGTCAGCGGCCGGGTGACAAGGATGCTGCTGAGTACCGGCAGGATGCGCCCATTGAGCAGCGGATGAAAATCTTTCGGCGTATAGCCATTGGTGGCGATCAGCACTTTTTTGGCCGTTACCGAGCCTTGAGGGGTTAGCAGGCGATGATGGCTGCCTTGCTGCTGCCAGCCAAGCACGGGTGAGCCACCATAGAGGGTCACACCCGCTTGCTCAGCCAAACGGCTGTAACCCAGCGCCAGTTGCAGCGGGTTGACACCAAAGCAGTCCGGGTCGAGCAAAGCACCACAGGCCTGCTGATCAGCCAGATGTTCCTGCTGCAACTCGGCCTGGCTCAGGCATTGCAGCTGTTCACCAAAATGCTGATTGAGTAGCTGTTGCTGCTGCTCAAACAAGGGTAAGAAACGCGGCTGATGCGCCAATTTGTAGTAACCAGGCGACTGAGCCTGACAAGCGATCGCACCCTGTTGGCAAAGTGCCGCCACTTGCTCAAAAGCCAGCCGGTATTCCCGGTAACAGGCCTGAGCGGTTTCAAGGCCAAATCGCTCGGTCAGCTGAACTGCTCCGAGCCGGCCGCTGCCTTTTAGTACAAAGCCAGCGTTGCGGCCGCTGCAGCCCCAACCGGGCTGATGCGCTTCGAGCACCACCACCTGCTGCGAGAAGCGCTCTGCCAGCACCCGGGCAGCATTCAGGCCGGTATAACCAGCCCCTATCACCACCACATCGGCCGTGCAGTCTTGCTGCAAAGCCGGATAACCAGGCCCGGCTCGCTCCTCCCC
>SKGJ01000229.1 GCA_007117525.1 Alkalimonas sp. | reverse complement strand
GCAGCGTCACCAGCTTAGAACGCGGCGAATTTGCTGCAGAGTCCCTGGCTGAACTGGCCGATCAAACTGCGGTGCAAGGCGGCGGTGGCGGCTATCTGTCGAATGAGATTTCCTACCGCAGTATTTTGCTGCGCGACCGCTATGCCCCAGCACTACCGGTCGGCCATATCCACACCCCACGCATCGCCGCTTTCGAACCCGACACTACGGCTGCTATTGTCGGGCAAATTAAAGCCATGATCCGCCTGGCCGTTGCCAGCACCCCAGTCATCGCAGAGCCTGACAGCGGCAAATAACAGCTGCTATAGTAGATCCGGCGAGCAAAGACTCGCCGTTCACAGAATAAAAACGACAACCAACACAACTCCAGGAACCAAGTATGCGATCCATGTTCGTACTCAGCACGGTGCTGCTGTTTTGCAGCACCGCTTTCGCCCAGCAACTCGGCTGGACCAATATCAAGGGCTATGGCTTTGATACCGATGGCCAGCTGATCAAATTTCAGCAACTGATTATCGATACCGACAGCGGCAAAGTGCTGGCCCATGGCGATGCCATTCAAGCCGATTATCCGGATGCCCATTGGCAAGATGGCGGTGGCAAAGCCATTCTGCCCGGCCTGATTGATGGCCACGGCCATATACTTGGGCTGGGCCAGAACCTGATGCAAGTAGAACTGCGCGGCGCCCAGAGCCAGCTAGAGGCAGTGGAGCGGGTGGCAGAGTTTGCCGCCAGGCACCCGGAGCAGCAATGGATCCAGGGCCGCGGCTGGAATCAGGTGCTGTGGGACAACAACGAATTCCCAAGCACAGCTTTGCTGGATGAAGCCGTCTCGGACCGACCCGTCTGGCTAAGCCGCATTGATGGCCATGCCGGTTGGGCCAACAGCAAGGCACTGGAGCTGGCAGGCATAACCAAAGACACGCTGGACCCACCCGGTGGCCGCATCCTACGTGATGAGCAAGGCAATCCAACCGGAGTGCTACTGAACAATGCCCGCCAGTACATCAGCGCTGTTTTGCCAGAGCCGAATGAAGCCGAGGTGATTCAGGCACTGGAGGCGGCTTTTTCCGAGCTGGTATCGCTGGGTATTACCAGTGTGCATGATGCCGGCATCGACAGCGCTTTGGCGCGGCTGTATCAGCGACTCCGTGATGAGAATGCCATCCCCCTGCGGATTTATGCCATGCTGTCGGCCCGTAACCCAGATCTGCAGGACTGGCTGGATCAGGGCATCATTGAGGACGAACAGGATCGGCTGCTGATTCGGGCGGTAAAGCTTTACGGTGACGGTGCCTTGGGCAGTCGGGGCGCTGCCCTGTTAGCCGATTACAAGGACCAACCGGAACACCGTGGCCTATTAGTCACCGAGCCGGATCGACTGACTGCCCAGATGCAAGCCACCGTAGAGGCAGGCTTTCAAGCCAATGTGCACGCCATTGGCGATAGAGCCAACCGCATGGTGCTGGATAGATTTGAGCAATTAGCGACCCAGGAGCAATTAGCGCAGGGCCGCCACCGGATGGAGCATGCTCAAATCGTCTCGCCGCAGGATATTCCGCGCTTTAAAACTCTGCATGTGTTGCCATCCATGCAGGCAGTGCATGCCACCTCGGATATGAACATGGCCGGCGACCGGCTGGGGGCTGCACGGCTGCGGGGTGCCTATGCCTGGCGTACTTTTGTCGATCAGGGCAGCCCCATTGTTGGCGGCTCGGACTTTCCGGTCGAACTGGCCAATCCGTTTCATGGCTTGCACGCCTCCGTCACCCGACAAGATCAGCAAAACCAACCGGTCGGGGGCTGGCTGCCTGAGCTGCGGCTAACGTTAACCGAAGCGCTGCGCAGCTTTACTCGGGATGCCGCCTATGGAGCCTTTCAGGAGGAGCGTTTAGGCTCGCTGGCGCCCGGTATGTGGGCAGACTTTATTGTGCTGGCACAAGACCCCTTTGCCATCGAGCCAGAGCAGCTGTGGCAGTTGGAAGTGTTGCAGACCTGGTTGGCTGGCAACAAAGTGTTTCACCGCGAATAACCAACAACGGCGCCAATGGCGCCGTTTCGTTAGATAAAAATCCTGCTGAAATTTAGCCCTGTTCTGGCTCTGCTGGCTCTGGCTCAGAAAAGTCAGGGCTGACCGAGCGACTTTGCTTATCACGCAGCTTACCAATCACCGAGCTTAACTTGCGCTGCAGCTTGTCAGCAGCACCGGTTACTGCCTGGCCAACCACAGCAGCGTGCTCGGTCACCGCCATCGGCTCCATGCCTTGCAGCCGCGCCTCCAACAAGCAACGTTTATCGTTGCCATCTTGTTTGGTATGGCTGTTCTCATCGCTTAAGTGCACTTCAATCCGGGTAATGTGATCAGAAAAACGCTCGAGCTTGTTTTTTAAGGTATCACGAACAAATTCGGCCAAACGCTCATCGGCCTGGATATTACGATCACTGTTGATTTGGATCTGCATAGACAACTCCTTTGATCATCATTTAAAAGTGGGAAACACCTGATATCGACCATCCGGGT
>SKGJ01000381.1 GCA_007117525.1 Alkalimonas sp. | reverse complement strand
GACGGAATTCATCTTCCCGTGTCCGCTCCATTTCGTACTCGCGCCGTTTGCGGGCAGAAGCCATGTCTTGTGAGCCACTGTTCAGCAAACGTCCATTCTGATCGGTGACTGTTACCCGGGATGGCTCCAAATTCTGTACTGCGGATGCAACGATATCGACAATGGCATCGACTTCACTGTCGCGGATCACCCGACCACCACGGGCAGTAAGCAGCACTGTCGCCGACGGCTGACGTTCGCGGCGGGCAAAGACATTCTCAGGGGGGATTGCCAGCAACACCCGGGCTCTGGCCACACTTTGCAACTCTTCGATGGTGCGGGCCAATTGTTGCTCACGGCTGTGCTTCAAGCGCTCGGACTCCAGCCGCTGGCTAACACCAAAGCCGCTGTCCTGCATTAAGATGTCGGTGCCAGAAGAAGGCTCTTGCGCCAACCCAGCGCGAGTCATGCCCAAACGAATACTTTGAAATTGATCTTCGGGCACATAAATTACATTACCATCCAGTCGGTAATTTACCCGCTGGCTGTCCAGATGATCGAGGGTTTGAATCAGCTCTTCGGTGGCAAAGGTTCCCAGCGGGCGCATCTCAGGTTGACGTGCCCATAAAATTATCAGCAGAGCAATGGCCAGACAGATGGTCAGCGCAATGATCATGGTGATCTGACGCAACAGATCGGGTCCGCCCAAATTGCTTAAAAAGCCGGACTTTTGTTCCTGTTGCTCACCAGAGTTAAAGTCGTCGCCGCTTAACGCCAGTTCAGTGGATTGATTCTCTGCCACAGCTTACCCCTTAGCACTTACACCGGCATGGTCATAATTTCTTTGTAGGCTTCCACCACTTTATTACGCACCTGAACGGTGGCTTCAAAAGCAATGGACGATTTCGAGGCAGCAATCATGGCCTGCGCAATGGTGACCCCTTCCACGCCATTTTCAACATCGCTGGCAAGGCCACGGGCATGCATCTGCAAGCCATTCACTGTATCCAGAGCCCCTTTTAGCATGACACCAAAATCGCTCTGGCTCTGATTCACCGAGGCCAGACCAAAGGGCTCCGGCCGTTGTAACCGTTGAGCGGATTGCGGCCCCTGGGCCTGCTGTGCCATGGCCTGCATCTGATTGTACAGCGACACTCCCGGACCTTTGATTTGCATGGCGATACCCTCTGTCAAAAAATTGTGCTTCACAGGGATGAAGCATAGAGCGTGCCACTTTTAAAACCAATAAAATCAGATTATTACAATATTTATCTATTGAGCAGCAATGTGTATTGAGTGCATCTGAAGGCAAAGCTAACTGACTTAATAAGCACTAATGAAATAAAATAATATTTTTTTATAACTTAAAGAAATAAAGTTTGACAGGGCTAAGAAAACCTATACACTGGCCGTGCTTGATTAGTTTGTTCGTTATTTATGCAAAACCTCGAATGTTATTGCCGTTTTAGTAACTCTTCCTGTATTCATAAGTTAAAACATCTCTCACAGCACAATCGCCTGACATCAGGCATCTTATTTATTAATTAATACAGGTACATACCATGTCTAATACAACTACCGGCACCGTCAAATGGTTTAACGAAGCGAAAGGCTTCGGTTTCATCGAACAAGCTTCTGGCCCAGACGTTTTCGCGCATTTCAGCGAAATCCAAAGCTCAGGTTTTAAAACCCTGGCTGAAGGCCAACAAGTTCAGTTCAGCGTCACTGCTGGCCAGAAAGGTCCACAGGCTTCCAACATCACTGTGATGTAATCGTTAAGACAGTGCCGCAGATTTCAGGGCTACTCTGAGACCTCGGACCGCTTAACCAAAAAAGGCAACTGCATCGCAGCTGCCTTTTTTATTGGTTGTGACAAAGTCATTCTTGTTCAGCTGCAGGCGCTCAACAAGAGAGCTCAGCTGGATTGAACCAGCCGCCGCTCCTCGACCATCGCATACAGCACCGGTACCATAAAAACACTTAGCAGCACAAAGAACATGCCTCCCAGCGTCGGGATCGCCATCGGGATCATCAAATCGGCGCCACGACCTGTGGCGGTGAGGACCGGCAACAGCGCTAACATGGTAGTGGCCGAGGTCATCAGACAAGGCCGGATGCGTTTTTGCGCCGCCTGTATGACTAAAGCCCGCACCTCACTGCGACTTTGCGGTTTAGCCGCACTAAACTGCTGCTTCAGGTAAGTGGCCATCACCACCCCATCATCAACCGCGATGCCAAACAACGCCAGAAAGCCAACCCAGACCGCGATGCTCAGATGATAGCTTTGCAGCTGAAACAAAGACCGCAGATTGGTATCGAACCAGTCGATGTTTAAAAACCAGGGCTGAGCAAACAAATCCAGCATGATAAAACCGCCCGACCAGGCCACGGCAATGCTGCTGAAAATCATCAGCGCGGTGCTGACCCGCTTAAACTGCAAATACAGCAGCATAAAAATCAGCACCAGCGATAAGGGGATCACCCATTGCAAGGTTTGGCTGGCTCGCTGCTGATGCTCGAAGCTGCCGGCAAAGCTGTAACTGG
>SKGJ01000313.1 GCA_007117525.1 Alkalimonas sp. | reverse complement strand
GCGGAAGTGGGTACCCACCACCTCCATCACCTGAGCCTTCATGCTCTCGTATTCTTCCGGGCTGCTCATGCGCTGAATCAGGTCCGAGCCCAGGTTGGAGGTCATGACGATGACGGTGTTTTTGAAGTCCACCGTGCGGCCCTGACCATCGGTCAGCCGGCCATCGTCCAGCACCTGCAACAGAATGTTGAACACATCCGGGTGCGCTTTTTCCACCTCATCCAACAAGATCACCGAGTAAGGTCTGCGCCGCACCGCCTCGGTCAGATAGCCACCTTCTTCATAACCAACATAACCTGGAGGCGCACCGACCAAACGCGATACCGCGTGTTTTTCCATAAACTCCGACATATCAATCCGCACCATCGCATCCGGACTGTCGAATAAAAAGTTCGCCAGCGACTTGGTCAGTTCGGTTTTACCGACCCCGGTTGGCCCTAAGAACAGGAAGGAACCAATCGGCCGGTTTGGATCGGACAAGCCAGCGCGTGAACGGCGAATGGCATTGGCCACCGCAGCCACGGCTTCTTCTTGCCCGACCACGTTTTGGTGCAGTGCCTGCTCCATCTGCAGCAGCTTCTCCCGCTCGCCTTCCAGCATCTTGCTGACCGGAATACCGGTGGCTTTGGACAGCACATCGGCAATTTCCTGCTCGGTAACCCGGTTACGTAGCAATTGCATGTCTTGCATCTCGGCCTGACTGGCCAGATCCAATTGCTTTTCCAGTGCCGGAATACGGCCATACTGCAGCTCGGACATCCGCTGCAAATCACCGGCGCGGCGCGCTACCTCCATGTCCAACCGAACCTGTTCCAGCTCTTCTTTAATGGTTTGAGTGCCCTGCAGGGCTGCTTTTTCAGCCTCCCAGATTTCGTCCAGGCCCTTGTACTCTTGCTCCAACTGGGCAATTTGCTCCTGAATGACATCACGGCGCTTTTTACTGCCGTCATCCACTTCTTTGCTGAGCGCATTGTCTTCCAGCTTTAACTGAATGATGCGCCGCTCCAGCCGGTCCATTTCTTCCGGCTTGGAGTCCATCTGCATCCGAATGCTGGAGGCTGCTTCGTCAATCAGGTCGATGGCTTTATCCGGCAACTGACGATCATTGACGTAGCGGTGCGACAAAGTGGCCGCAGCGACAATAGCCGGGTCGGTAATCTCCACCGCATGGTGCAGCTCGTAACGCTCTTTTAAGCCCCGTAAAATGGCAATGGTATCTTCCACGCTTGGCTCTTCCACCAGCACTTTTTGAAAACGACGCTCCAAAGCGGCATCTTTTTCGATGTATTTGCGGTATTCATCCAGGGTGGTGGCCCCCAGACAGTGCAGCTCGCCGCGTGCCAGCGCTGGCTTTAACATATTGCCGGCATCCATGGCACCATCGGCTTTGCCGGCCCCCACCATGGTGTGGATTTCATCGATAAACAAAATGACCTGACCTTCTTCTTTCGCCAGTTCATTCAGCACAGCTTTGAGCCGCTCTTCAAATTCACCGCGGTACTTGGCACCAGCCAAGAGCGCGCCCAGATCCAGCGCCAGCACTCGTTTATCCTGCAAACCTGCCGGCACTTCTTTGTTGATAATACGCAGCGCCAGCCCTTCGACAATGGCGGTTTTACCAACGCCAGGCTCACCAATCAGCACCGGGTTATTTTTGGTACGGCGTTGCAGCACCTGAATGCAGCGGCGAATTTCTTCATCCCGGCCAATCACCGGGTCCAGTTTGCCGGCCTCGGCACGGGCGGTCAGATCGACGGTGTATTTGGTCAAAGCCTGACGGGTGTCTTCGGCATTGGGATCGTCCACCTGCTGACCGGCGCGCATCGCATCGATGGCTTTACCCAGCGCTTCGGCGGTGACGCCCTGCTCGCGTAAAATCGTGCCCAGGGTGCCTTTGTCTTCGGTGGCGGCCAGCACAAACAACTCGCTGGAAATGTATTGATCTTTGCGTTTTTGCGCCAGCTTGTCGCACAGGTTGAGCAAAGTGCCCATGGCTGCCGACAACTGCACATCACCGCCGGTGCCTTCCACCGTTGGCAAGCGCTCGATGGCCTGCGTCACTTTCAGCCGCAGCTCGTTAAAATTAATTCCCAGTTTGTTCAGCAGTTCGCGCACGGTGCTGCCATCCTGATTGAGCAGCGCATGCATCAAATGCACCGGCTCAATAAACTGGTGATCGCGGCCAAGTGCCAGCGACTGCGCATCGGCAATGGCCTGTTGAAACTTGCTGGTCAGACGATCTAATCGCATGGGGTTCTCCAATCCAAACTGTAACCAAGTGTATACCCAAGTGA
The DNA here is from genome assembly GCA_007117525.1 of Alkalimonas sp. Lineage (GTDB taxonomy): Bacteria > Pseudomonadota > Gammaproteobacteria > Enterobacterales > Alteromonadaceae > Alkalimonas > Alkalimonas delamerensis. The sequence continues at coordinate 233 of SKGJ01000313.1, read as the reverse complement.
CCTCAAGATGCGAGTTTCAGAGTCGCTGGGCGCTTTCAATGCAAGGCACACTGGCGCCGCAATGTCGGCCACCTTGCTAGCCAGAGTAACGCTGCAGTGGAAGCGCCCAGCGGCTCCCGAAGGGCGGGGCTAAAAGCGCTTTATGCGGCGTTAGCTGTTGTCGATTTGGAACCACCAAAGCTTCCAACAACTGCCTTGCCTAAAGCGCTTTTATCTCCCGCTGAATCCGAATC
>SKGJ01000017.1 GCA_007117525.1 Alkalimonas sp. | reverse complement strand
TTCGAGCTCTGGCTGGCTTGCAATCCAGCCATGCCATCGGAGGTCATTCAGCGTTTAAACAGCACACTGGAGGCGTTAAAGCAGGATGGCAGTCTGGAAGCAATTTTGGCGGATTACCGTTAAAGCAATCCGCCAGTGTCGTTCACGCTTAAAAGCCGAGCGGGATACCAAAGCTGAAGAAACCAACCAGCAGCAGGATCCAAACGCCCAAAAAGGCCAGCGAGTAAGGCAGCATCATCGCAATCATTTCACCAAAGCGCAGCTCAGGATTGTATTTGCGCATAAAGGCCAGAATAATGCCGGCGTAAGTCATCATCGGGGTAATGATGTTGGTGGCCGAATCGGCGACCCGAAAGGCTGCTGCCACCAAATCCGGTGTCATTGCCGGGTTCACCATGTACAGCATCGGAATAAAAATCGGCCCTAGCAGCATCCACTTCGAGGTAAGCCCGCCGACAAAGAGGTTGATAAGCGCAGTCACCAGCACAAAACCAATCAGCAGCAGCACCGGGTAGCTTTGCAAGCCAAGTAAAATCAGCGCATTGGCGCCCAGATAGGTGATGTAAGCCCCCAGGCCGCTGTAACTGAGCACACCGAGAAAGTTGTAGCAGAAGAAGGTCAGCACCAGAATGTAGCCCATGGTGTCCATTTGTTTCACCATGGCTTTCACCACATCCATCATGCTGCCAAATTTGCCGCTGGCAACGCCAAAGGCAATGCCGATGGCCGCAAACACAAAGGTGATCACTAGGATGATGTTGTTCAAAAAGGGCGTCACTTCCTGGCCAGCTTCATTGGTGTAGGGTGCCAGGGGACCCAGCGCCAGGGCTGCGACTGCGGCCAGTGCCAGCAGCAAGGCGATGCCAGAGGCGCGCAGACCGCGCTGCTCTTGTGGCGTGACATCAAAGTCGGAAATTTGTAGATCTTCAGGAACGGTGTACGGTTTGTGCTCCAGCCGTGGGCCGACAAACTTAATTGTGACCCAGGCGCCAACGGCAGCCAGCACAAAGGTCGACACCAAGATAAAGTAGTAGTGCATGGTGGCTGGCGTTAAGGCGTCGCCTGCGGCATTGACGAAAGGGATGCCCTGCGCTTCGGCAAAAACCTGAGCATTGACGCCAATGATCACATCAATCGGCGTCGCTGGGATCAAGTTGGCGCTAAAACCGGCCGAGACGCCGGCAAAAGCGGCCGCCATCCCAATCAAAGGGTTCTTACCCAGGCCGGCATAGAGCAAACCGGCCAGTGGGATCAAAATCAAATAACCGGCATCGGTGGCAATGGAGCTCATAATGCCCAAAAACACCAGCAGCAGTGGCAGCCATTTGACCGGCAAGGCGCGGCTGATTTTTTTCAGCACAGCGCCAAATAAGCCAGAGTGCTCGGCAATGCCCACGCCCAGCATCACAATCAGAATAACCCCAAGCACGCCGCCGCCAAAGCCCAGCCAGTTGGCCAGCAAGGCGTTATCAAACAGCCAGACGACATTTTCCCGCGCCAGCATGTTTTGAATTTCATGCACCACAGGCACGCCACCCGCGCCATGGGTTTCAAAAGTAATGCCGCCCATCAGGGCAGTCAGCAATAAGGCACCAACCAGAAAATAGATAAAGATAATGACCGGATCCGGGATCCGCCTGCCGACACGCTCCACAAAGGCAATAAAGCCGGTTTGGCTGTCTGAGACCGGGGTTGTCATAGTGACCTCGTGTTGTTGTTTTAAAAATCACCGCAGCCTAAAAGAAAAATGGCTCAGGGACAAGGTTTGTGGTTGCAAACGGCTACCAGACCGGGTCCAACGTCAGCAGCAGGCGTTTGCCGGCAGTGGATGGTGAGCGGTGACTGATGGCATGACACTGGCTGCCTTCCCAGCCACTGCCTTTGAGCAGCGCCACATCGGCAGTTTGCAATTGCATGGTGGTTTCAGGTCGGGCAATGGGTCCGCCATGCCACTCGGTCGCCGGGCCGCTGTAGGTGCAGACCAGTCTGCACACCAGGTGGTCGGTATGAAATTTGGGGCACATCGGTTTATCGAGCACACGCAGGCGCAGCCCAAGCTGCGGACAGTCCATCAGACAGCCAAAGATGTCTGCCAGCAGCTGGACATCGGCGACAAATTCGGCTTTGCCACTGCCCGCAGGCAGTGCAGCCGTCAAGGCACTGGCAATATCATGGATGGGCAGCATGCGTTGCAGCGGCAAGGACAGTTGGTCCAGCAGCACTTGGCAGTACGTGTCTATGGCAGGTGAACATGCACGCTGCCAGACCGCCAAATTGACATCGGGCTCAAAAATCGCCAGCAGGGTGTCGCGCTCTGAACCCAGTTGCTGTCTGGCAAAAGAGTGGGCTGGGTTTGGCTCCGAGGTTGGTTCTTGCCGGATCTGTGCAATGGTGCTCATGCCTGGGTTTCCTCGGTGCTTATGCCAGAGCTTCTTCGGCGCTGGGTGCAAAAGGGTTGGCGAAGGCTTGCCAGCCAGCTTCGCCTAACGCCAGCTCCTCATCGGTGAGCAAAGCCGCGTTTAGCTGA
>SKGJ01000172.1 GCA_007117525.1 Alkalimonas sp. | reverse complement strand
TTGACACTGTTTCGCCCCATAAACCAGCCATAGGCAGCGGCGACAGGCAGTAGCAGAAACAGAAGCTCCAGCATGGATTAAGACGTCGAGGATGAGGGCTGCTTTCGCTTTTTAAAGCGGCGGCCTAAACGAAACAACAGCATCAGCACGATACCGCTGACCAAACCCAGAATTAAAAAAGAGACGGCGACATCGACCAGTCGAAGTTGGTATTGAACGAACAGCAGATCCAATTCGACTTGCTGCTGGTTTGCTGCACCAAATAAAAAGCCTGTCACCAGCACCACAGCGATGACAAGGACATAAAGCAGATTAACCAAGGTTCACTCCGTAGAACGAGGGCTTTGCAGCAAAACGCATTAACGGATGTTTTCTTTTACCCGATCACGCAACTCTTTGCCTGGTTTAAAGTGTGGTACGTATTTACCGTCCAGGTCGACACGCTCACCCGTTTTTGGGTTGCGGCCAATGCGAGGGGCACGGTAATGCAGCGAAAAGCTGCCAAAACCACGAATTTCAATGCGCTCATTGACAGACAATGACTGCGCCATTTGCTCTAAAATTTCTTTGACCGATGACTCCATATCCTTGACCTGGATATGAGGAAAATCCGTTGCCATTTTCTCAATCAATTCAGATTTCGTCATACTAACTCCTAACGGTCATAATGTGGGCTGACCATGCAGCCAGCCCACAGTCGCAGCCTAATTACTGATCTTTTTGAGCAGCTTTAAAGGCTTCCGCCATGGCATTGGCACCAAAGTCAGATTCTTCCTGCTTATTGATGCTATCCAGAGCTTCTTTTTCTTCCGCTTCGTCTTTCGCACGGATAGACAGGCTGATCACACGGTTCTTGCGATCCACACCCATCAGGCGCGCTTCAACTTCTTCTCCAACTTTCAGAGCTGAGGTTGCATCTTCGATGCGCTCACGAGCGATGTCTGATACACGGATGTAGCCTTCAACGCCACCTTCCAGTGCAACGGTTGCGCCTTTGGCGTCAACAGCAGTCACTTCACCTTTAACAATAGCACCTTTCTTGTTGTCAGCAAGGTAGTTATTGAATGGATCGTCATCCAGCTGCTTGATACCTAAAGAGATACGCTCGCGCTCTGGGTCAACTTGCAAGACCACAGCATGCACTTCGTCGCCTTTCTTGAATTCACGAACGGCTTCTTCGCCAGTCGCATTCCAGGAAATGTCAGACAAATGAACCAGGCCGTCGATACCACCGTCCAGACCGATGAAGATACCGAAGTCCGTGATGGACTTGATCTTACCGCTGACGCGATCGTTCTTGTTGAAGCCTTTAGCAAACTCTTCCCATGGGTTTGGCTTGCACTGTTTCAGGCCCAGAGAAATACGACGACGCTCTTCGTCGATTTCCAGTACCATCACTTCCACAGAGTCACCCAGGTTAACAACCTTGGATGGGTGGATGTTCTTGTTGGTCCAATCCATTTCAGACACGTGTACCAGACCTTCAACGCCTTCTTCGATTTCAACGAAGCAGCCGTAATCTGTCAGGTTGGTGACGCGACCAGTGATTTTGGCGCCTTCTGGGTAACGTGAAGCGATAGCCGCCCACGGATCTTCACCCATTTGCTTCAGGCCCAGAGAAACACGTTGCTTCTCACGGTCGAATTTCAATACTTTCACCGGGATTTCATCGCCAACATTGACGATTTCGCTTGGATGCTTCACGCGCTTCCAGGCCATATCGGTGATGTGCAGCAGGCCGTCAACGCCGCCCAGATCTACGAAAGCACCGTAGTCAGTCAGGTTCTTAACGATACCCTTAACTTCCATGCCCTCTTCCAGGTTTTCCAGCAGTTGCTCGCGCTCTGCACTGTTCTCAGACTCGATCACGGCACGACGTGAAACCACCACGTTGTTGCGCTTCTGATCCAGCTTGATTACTTTGAATTCTAGCTCTTTGTTCTCCAGGTGCAGGGTGTCACGTACTGGACGGACATCAACCAGAGAACCAGGCAGGAATGCACGAATACCATCCACTTCAACCGTGAAGCCACCTTTCACTTTACCGGTGATCATACCGTGTACAGTTTCTTTGTCTTCACAGGCTTTTTCCAGACGCAGCCAGGACTCATGGCGCTTGGCTTTTTCACGCGACAGCAGAGTTTCACCGAAGCCGTCTTCAATGGCATCCAGAGCCACATCGATGATATCACCGACATTGACTTCCAGCTCACCGCTGTTGTTCTTGAACTGCTCAACTGGGATGGCAGCTTCAGACTTCAGGCCTGCATCGACCATAACGACGTCTTTTAAAACAGCAACAACAGTGCCTTTAACAATGGCGCCTGGGCGAGTTTCGATGGCTTTGAGGCTTTCCTCAAATAATTGTGCAAAATTTTCAGTCATAGGTTAGTTTTCAACATGTTTGCTCCACATTACATCCTGTGCAGTGGGGTTACCAGTTTGTCCCGGCCGGTTCCGTGGCACGGGATTTTTCACTCAGTTATCAGACGAGTTTCAGCTTGCTTTGAGCATACTGATAGACTTCGTCCAACACCTGGGTAATGTCTTTATCCGAGGAATCCAGCACCAAGGCATCGGCTGCTGCCACCAAAGGCGCAGTGGCTCTGTTGGTATCGCGCTCGTCTCTTGCCTGGATATCGTTCAAAAGGTCGCCGATTTTAACATCGAAACCCTTATTTTTCAACTGCAAAAAGCGTCGTTCCGCCCGAACCTCGGCACTTGCCGTTAAAAATATTTTAACCTGGGCCTGAGGGAAGACCACTGTGCCCATATCCCGGCCATCGGCAACCAGGCCGGGGGCCTCTTTGAATGCCCGTTGACGGCGCAGCAAGGCTTCACGCACACGTGGCAAAGCCGCTACTTTTGAAGCCACAGCACCAACTTCCTCGGTACGGATGGTTGAACTGACATTTTCACCTTCCAGGATGATTCTTACCTCACCATCGTCATCGATGCTAAATTGCACATCAAGATGTGCCGCCAGCGGTTGGACCGCAGCTTCGTCTTCGGGATCGATTTGATGGTGAATGGCAGCAAGCGCCAATACCCGATAGATAGCACCACTGTCCAGAAAGTGCCACCCCAGTTTTTCTGCCAATAATCGGCTTAGGGTACCTTTACCGGAGCCACTTGGTCCATCAATGGTAATGACCGCAGCGTCTTGTTGCATTCAGGCCTCCAGGGACTAATCATAAAATTCAGCGGCATAGTATACAGCCTTTTGGGGCATATTGCCTGTGAAGTTTTTTCATCAAGCCACTTAGGCCCTGCCAGCAGGCAAGACCTAAGTAACTGAAATAAAGTTAAACTAACTTGAAAGTGACTGAAACAAAGTGAAGTAGTTTGGAAAGGTTTTGCGGGTACACTCTGGGTCTTCAATCGTCACTGGTGTGTCGCTGAGCGCTACCAGCGAAAAACACATCGCCATACGGTGATCATCGTAGGTGGCGATGCTGGCATGCTGCAGTTTGGCCGGAGGCGTAATCGTCAGGTAATCCTGACCTTCTTCCACCAGGGCTCCGACTTTTTTCAGCTCGGTTGCCATGGCCGCCAGTCGGTCGGTTTCTTTCACCCGCCAGTTGTAGACATTGCGGATACAAGTTGGCCCATTGGCAAAGAGTGCCGTTGTGGCGATGGTCATGGCTGCATCCGGTATGGCGTTAAAATCCATATCAATGCCATGCAATTCGTTACGCGTTACCTGGATAAAGTCGTCTCCCCAATCGACATCCGCGCCCATTTTTTCAAGCGCATCGGCAAAATGAATATCGCCTTGCACCGCATGACGACCAATGCCGGTCACTTTGACCGTCCCACCACGAATGGCAGCCGCCGCCAAAAAGTAGGAAGCCGAAGAAGCATCCCCTTCCACCAGGATGGTCCCAGGGCTTTGGTAACGCTGCTGTCCACGAATGGTAAAACGCTGGTAACGGTCGTTTTGAACACTGACACCAAAACGGGCCATCAGTGCCAGCGTAATATCAATGTATGGCTTGGAAACCAGCTCGCCAACGATTTCGATGGTGCTGTCGTTTTCCAGCATTGGCGCTATCATCAGCAGGGCCGTCAAAAACTGACTGGAGATGCTGCCATTGACCCGGGCCACACCGCCTGGCAGGGTCTGGCCACGGATGGTCAGCGGCGGAAAGCCCGGCTCTTTTTCGTAGTCGATGTCGGCTTGCCATTGCTGCAAGGCCTCGACCAGATGACCTATCGGACGCTCGTACATCCGTGGTTCACCTTTTAAATGGGCGGTGACCTCGGATGCCGCCAAGGCTGCCGTTAAAGGCCGCATGGCTGTGCCGGCATTGCCTAAGAAAAGTTCTACCGGCTCGGCACTTTTGAAAAAACCGGCCAGGCCGGTGACCAGGCACTCGGTCCGATCGGCGCTGAGCTGATAAGACACGCCGAGCTGCTTCAACGCCGTCAGCATGTGACGGATATCGTCGCTATCCAGCAAGTTGGTGATTCGGGTTTGACCTTTTGCCAGTGCCGCCAGCAACAGCACCCGGTTGGAAATGCTTTTCGAACCCGGTAAGTGCACGGTGCCCTCGACCCGGGCGATGGGATTTAAAGTCAGGCTGTTCATCCGTGGCTCCGCTCAAAATCCTGCATAAATGCAATCAGGGCGTCAACGCCAGCCAATGGCATGGCATTGTAGATACTGGCCCGCATACCACCAACCAGGCGATGCCCTTTTAAAGCCAGCAAGCCGGCAGCTTCCGCCTCTTTGACAAAGCGATCGTTTAAAGCATCGTCGGCCAACATAAAGGGCACATTCATCCAGGAGCGTACCGCCGGGTCGACATCATTGCGGTAAAAGGCACTTCGATCGATATACTGATACAGACGTTCTGCCTTAGTCTGGTTGTGCTTCGCCATTGCATCCAGCCCCCCTTGCTGCTTCAACCATTGAAACACAAGGCCAGCCAGGTACCAGGCAAAGGTTGGCGGGGTATTGAACATGCTGTCGTTTTTAGCGGTTAATGCGTAATCCATAATCGCCGGGATGGCTTTATTGGCAGCGCGTTTCAGCAAATCTTCACGCACGATGACCAGGGTCAGGCCGGAAGGGCCGATGTTTTTCTGGGCACCAGCATAAATCAAGCCGAAGCGGCTGACATCAATAGGCCGCGACAAAATGGTGGACGACAGATCGGCCACCAGCGGTACCTCGGTGTCAGGCAAGTCGGTAAATTCCAGGCCATCCACTGTCTCGTTCGGACAAAAGTGCACATAATCGGCTTTGGGGTTGAGCGCCCACTCCGACGGATGCTGCAAACTGCGCTGCTCACAGGCACGCTGACGAATGTCCAGGGTGCGGATACGGCCGAACTTGGCGGCCTCTTCGGCCGCCGCCTGAGACCAGGAGCCCGATACCAGATAATCGGCTTCGCCCGTCTGACTTAACAGATTAAGCGGCACCGCAGAAAATTGCCCTCGACCACCACCGTGCATGAAAAGCACCTTGTAATGATCCGGAATGCACAACAAATCGCGCAAGTCTTGCTCTGCTTGTTCAGCAACGGCCATAAATGCCTTGCTGCGGTGGCTTAACTCCATTACCGAGCAGCCATGCTGCTGCCAGTTGATGAACTCAGCTTGTGCCTGCTGCATTACTTCGGCTGGCAACATTGCCGGGCCGGCACAAAAATTGTAAGTGGTCATGCTGTGTTTTTACTCCACACTCCTCGCCTGAAACAGAAACGAGCGCTAATGCGCTCGTTCACCTGAGTGTTATACCTGGTCGTTATCGGCCGCTTGATCCGGCGCACTGCCGGGTTCGGCCTGGTTGTCTGTGGCTACCTCACCATCCTCGGCGGGCAACTCTTGTTCTTCAATTTCGTCGATGCGCTGCACCCCAACCACTTGCTCATCGCCAGAGGTACGGATCAGGATCACGCCCTGAGTATTGCGCCCGACTTCAGAAACTTCCTGAACCCGGGTGCGAACCAGGGTACCTTTGTTCGAGATCAGCATGATTTCGTCGGATTCATTCACCTGAACCGCACCAACCACCATGCCGTTGCGCTCAGAGACTTTGATCGAGACCACCCCTTGGGTGGCACGGCTCTTGGCCGGATACTCGCTAAGCGCCGTTCGTTTGCCGTAACCATTTTCCGTCACAGTCAGCACAGCTCCATCGCCTTGCGGAATAATCAGGGACACCACAGTGCCATTGTCACGCAGCTTGATGCCGCGAACACCGGTCGCAGTCCGCCCCATTGCACGAACCTGACCTTCATCGAAACGCACAACCTTGCCATCATCCGAGAACAGCATGATTTCATTGTTGCCATCGGTCAGACCAACACCGATCAACTGATCGCCTTCATTCAGGTTGACCGCAATGATACCGCTGCTGCGTGGCCGTGAGTAATCGGTCAGTGGGGTTTTCTTCACCGTGCCTTTGGCCGTTGCCATAAAGACAAACTTGCCTTCTTCGTACTCGCGGACCGGCAATATGGCGGTAATGCGCTCATCGGCCTCCAGAGGCAGCAAGTTGACGATTGGCTTGCCGCGAGAGATGCGGCTGGCCTGTGGCAACTGATACACTTTGAGCCAGTACAAGCGGCCCCGGTCAGAGAAACACAAAATGGTATCGTGGGTGCTGGCAACCAACAGCTGATCGACAAAGTCTTCATCTTTTACCTTGGTAGCGGCTTTGCCTTTGCCACCACGACGCTGTGCTTCGTAATCGGTCAGAGGCTGATACTTGGCATAACCGAGGTGTGACAAGGTCACGACTACATCTTCTTCAGTGATGAGGTCTTCTAAGTTGATATCCAGCTCGTTTTCCAGGATTTCTGTCCGACGGGCATCGCCGTATTGCTCTTTGGCGGCATTAAGCTCTTCGCAAATCACTTCCATCAAACGTTCAGAGCTGGCCAGGATATGCAGCAACTCGGCAATCAGCGCCAGTAGATCTTTGTACTCGGCCAGGATCTTTTCGTGCTCAAGACCGGTCAATTTGTGCAAGCGCAAATCCAAAATGGCCTGAGCTTGTTGCTCGGTCAGGAAGTAGTGGCCATCGCGAATGCCGTAATGCTCTTCCAACCATTCAGGGCGAGCGGCATCTTGCCCTGCCCGCTCCAGCATGGCACTGACACTGCCCAGCTGCCAGCTGCGCTCGGTCAGAGCCAGTTTGGCCTCGGCCGGGCTGGCAGATGTTTTGATTAGCTCAATGATTTCATCGATGTTGGCCAGTGCAATGGCCAGGCCTTCTAAGATATGCGCCCGATCGCGTGCTTTGCGTAAGTCGTACACGGTGCGGCGTGTCACCACCTCGCGACGGTGCAACACAAAGCACTCCAGCATCTCTTTCAGGCCCAGCAGTTTCGGCTGGCCCTGATCCAGTGCGACCATGTTGATGCCAAACACCGTTTGCATCTGGGTATTGGTGTAAAGGTGATTAAGCAGCACATCGCTGGACTCACCACGCTTGAGTTCAATGACAATCCGCATGCCGTCTTTGTCGGATTCATCCCGCAGCGCCGAAATACCTTCGATGCGCTTTTCTTTCACCAGCTCGGCGATTTTCTCAATCAGCCGTGCTTTGTTCACCTGATACGGCAGCTCGTTGACAATAATGGTCTCGCGGCCAGTTTTTTCGTCGGTTTCAATCTCGGTACGAGCCCGGATGTACACTTTACCCCGACCGGTGCGGTAGGCTTCTTCAATGCCTTTGCGACCGTTAATAATGGCTGCAGTTGGGAAGTCTGGTCCCGGGATCAGTTGCATCAGCTCAGGGATGCTGATCTCAGGGTTGGCAATCAAGGCCAGACAGGCGTCAATCACTTCAGTTAAGTTGTGCGGCGGTATGTTGGTGGCCATACCGACGGCGATGCCTGAGGAGCCATTGATCAGCAAGTTCGGCAAACGGGTCGGCAGAACGCCTGGGATTTGCTCAGTGCCATCGTAGTTGGGCACAAAATCAACCGTCTCTTTGTCAAGGTCGGCTAAAAGCTCGTGGGCAATGCGTGCCATCCGTACTTCGGTGTAACGCATGGCCGCTGCTGAGTCACCATCGATGGAACCAAAGTTCCCCTGGCCATCGACCAACATGTAACGTAAGGAAAAAGGCTGCGCCATCCGAACAATGGTGTCGTAGACCGCACTGTCACCGTGTGGGTGGTATTTACCGATGACGTCACCGACTACACGGGCCGATTTTTTGTAAGGTTTGTTCCAATCATTGCCCAGCTCTTTCATTGCGAACAGAACCCGGCGATGCACAGGCTTTAAGCCATCCCGCACATCCGGCAATGCCCGGCCGACAATGACGCTCATGGCGTAATCAAGGTAGGAGTTCTTAAGTTCGTCTTCTATATTGATGGGAACAATTTCTTTTGCCAGCTCTGTCATAATCGCGCTTTTTCCCTTAAATCATGGAGATAACCCGCATTTATCGCCGTTCTTAGTTGCGGGGCAACATCGGATTCTACCACAGAAAATTGCACTTGCCATGGCCCTTTGGCCCTGTTGACTGAAAAGTAAACGACGACCCGAGCTTTGCTTGCAGTGGACCGGCGTCAGCTTATAATAGCGAAAACTTCTAGGAGACCTGCCTGATGGCCGACAGCCCCACCCAGCACAGCAATGTTGATGCTGCTGAAATTGCTAAATTCAATGAAATCGCCACACGCTGGTGGGATCCAGATGGTGAATTTAAACCGCTGCATTTACTGAACCCGACCCGGCTTGGCTACATCAGCGATCAAGTGGGTGGTTTGTTCGGTAAGCAAGTCATTGATGTTGGCTGTGGTGGCGGTATCCTGGCGGAAAGCATGGCACGCGCCGGTGCCGAGGTAACCGGCATTGACATGGCCGATGAAGCCCTGATGGTCGCCAGACTGCATGCGCTGGAAGCGGGCCTGAAGGTCGATTACCAACAAAGCACAGCCGAAGACTTTGCCGCGCGCGCCCCAGGCCAATACGAACTGGTCACCTGCATGGAAATGCTGGAGCATGTACCCGAACCTGCTTCGGTCGTCCAGGCCTGTGCCGATTTGGTAGCGCCCGGCGGCACCGTGGTGTTTTCAACCATCAGCAAAAGCTGGAAAGCCTATGCCATGGCGATTGTCGGTGCCGAATATCTGTTGCAACTGGTGCCCAAAGGAACGCACGATTACAGCAAATTTATCCGCCCCTCGCAGCTGATGCGTTTTGCTGAGCAGGCAGGCCTTACCATTACCGGCGCCACTGGTCTGCATTTCAATCCGGTGACGCAACACTTTAAGCTTGGGCCTGGCCTGGACGTCAACTACTTTGTGGTGGCAAAAAAACCATCAGTCTGATGCTTATTTAACTGGTCAGACAGGCGAATAAAAATAGTTTTTTTCGCGGAAAAATAACTTGCATTTGGGCGAAGCCAGTCAGGCGCTGGCCTCGCTGCCTTCATCGGAAATACAGTAGCAAACCCCGTACCAAAACTATGGTTTTTTCTGACTTGCAAAACCGGCAAATCCACACTATCTTGTGATCCAGTTAGCCGCCACCCCTATATATTGTGTATTGAAGCAGCAGTTCGGGGTGAAAAAACAACCGAGCTCAATCGTCTACACGAGAGCAATGAAAGCGGCAGCACCTTTAAACGGACGCAAAAAGTGGGTATTTCAGCATGACAACATTGTATGTGACGAAGCGGGATGGCAGTCGGGAGCCATTGGATCTGGATAA
>SKGJ01000020.1 GCA_007117525.1 Alkalimonas sp. | reverse complement strand
TGCATGCCCGCATGTTTAAAAACTGGGGCTTAAAAAGCCTGAACGATGCGTGCTATAAAAAATCCATTCTGGATATGAAACAGGCCGATGCGTTAATCGAACGGATCCTGTTTTTGGAAGGCTTGCCCAATCTGCAAGCGCTTGGCAAGCTCAACATTGGCGAAGCTACCGAAGAAATGCTGCAATGCGACATGGATTTCCAGCTGCAACAACTGCCCCAACTCAAGCAAGCCATAGCGTTGTGCGAGCAGCATCAGGACTTTGTCAGCCGTGACCTGCTGACCGAGATGCTGGAAGACGAAGAAGAATACGTTGACTGGCTGGAAACACAACAAGAATTGATTGGCAGCATGGGCCTGGCCAACTACCTGCAACTGCAAGCTGGAGGTGCCTGATGCAAGGTAAGCAACGCATTATCGATACCTTAAACACCATTTTGGCCAATGAGCTGGCCGCGATGGACCAGTACTTTATCCATTCACGGATGTATCAGGACTGGGGTTTGCAAAAGCTTTTTGAGCGCATTGATCATGAGTTCGACGATGAAAAAGGCCATGCCGCTGCGCTGATCGAACGGATCCTTTTTCTGGAAGGAACACCGGATTTAACCAAGCGTGATGGCATTAAGGTAGGTAAAGATGTGCCTGAAATGCTGCAAAATGATCTGGATGTGGAATACAAAGTGCAGCGTTTGCTGAAAGATGCGATGGCACTGTGCGAGCAGGAGCAGGATTACGTCACCCGCAGCATCCTGCAGCAACTGCTCAATGACACGGAAAACGACCACGCCTACTGGCTGGAGCAGCAGCTGCGCCTGATCAAACTGCTGGGCCTGCCCAATTACCTGCAATCGCAGACTTGAATCTGTCCCTGGCCAGTGGCCGGCTAATGCAGCCGGGCACTGGTCGCGTTTCCCCAAACTCCCGGTATCAACGGATTGTTCAGCTCTGTCCCCGCTGCCTGATGAGCATACAGCAATTGCCGCAGCCGGCAGGATTCTCGAAGTAAGGCCACGGTCGCCGGATGACTGGCACAAAGCAACGATTGCAGCACCTGAAAGTCCCGCAATGCCCGGTTCAGCACCAGGGTGCTGCGTTTGGTACGCCCCTGACGATGGTAGCAGTCGGCCAGGTTTTGCACAGCAATAGATAAGCAAATCACCCCCAGAGTGGCCCCCTGAGCCGGAGGTTGCAACAGCGCGGGCAGGTGATGACGTAGCATCAGTATGCTGTGCAAGTAGAAGTGGGCGGCATTTTGCCAATGCTGCTGCGCAAACGCTTGATTCCCCATGCGCTGCAGGGTTTTCCAGTCCTCAATCAGTTCCATCATGGTCTCCTGTCACTGGTTGTTTCAACAGCATGCCTTGCTTTTCATTTAAATGCAAATCATAATGATAATGATTATCGATTGTGTATTTATGGAGAAATGATATGCCATTCGAATTACCAGCACTGCCTTACGATTATGCTGCATTGGAGCCTCATTTGGATGCTCTGACCATGCAAATTCACCATCAGCGTCACCACCAAACTTACGTCAATGGTTTGAATCAAGCCCTGACAGGCAGTCGCTATGCCGATTGGCCACTGAGCGAGTTATTGCAACGTATTCAGGAGTTGCCACCAGAGCTGCAACTGGCGGTGCGCAACCATGGTGGTGGCCATGCCAATCACTCCTTGTTCTGGCAGGTGATGTCGCCACAGGGCGGTGGCGAGCCCACAGGAGAGTTGGCCAAAGCGATTCAATGCGACTTTGATGGCTTTCATATCTTTAAACAACAATTTACTCAGGCAGCGCTCAGTCGCTTTGGCAGTGGTTGGGCCTGGTTGGTGATCAACGATCTTGGCCGGCTGGAAGTCACCAGCACCGCCAATCAGGACAGCCCCTGGATGGATGGGCAGATCCCGATTCTGGGGCTCGATGTCTGGGAGCATGCCTACTACCTCAAGTATCAGAATAAGCGACCGGACTACATTGACGCCTTTTATCGGGTGATCAGCTGGCAAGAAGTCGCCCGGCGCTTTGCTGATTAACCTTTGGCGATTAAAAGTTTTTTTTTAATCAAAAAAACCGAACATGGCCATCCATTTAAATTGAGAATAATTCTCATCTAAAGCCTTTTCTACCGACGATTAGGCCCTATACTGAAATGAGCAGTCGTTAGGAGAGCAGCATGAATACAGCCAGTTTGAGCAAAAGCACAAAGTTAACCCCGCGCAAGTTGCTTGGCTGGGCGATTGTGCTGTTGGGGGCGGGCTATGGTATTCAGCAGCTGGTGCTGCTGATGCAGCAGCAAGAGCATGTGCGTTTTGCGTTTTATGCCGGCATGGTGGCCGCTGTGGCGACAGCCGCAGGCGCAGTGCCCGCTTTGTTCTCTCGCAAGCTTTCGGCCCGGTTGCACGCGGCCATGCTGGGCTTTGGTGGTGGTGTCATGCTGGCAGCCAGCATTTTTTCGCTGATCGTGCCTGCATTGGACTTGTTTGAGGGCAGTGCCCTGAGCAGCTGGCAAGGGCCAACACAAGTGGCTAC
>SKGJ01000396.1 GCA_007117525.1 Alkalimonas sp. | reverse complement strand
TGGCTGATGCCACCGATTGGGTGCTCGGTTTTTACGTCAGTGGCCGCGATCTGACCCTGCAGCGGGATCGGCGCTCTGGCTCGCGCTTGCGTGCCTTTGACAACCGTCTGCAGCGCGATAACCTGGCGGCCTATGGCGAGACCAGTACGCCGATTTCGGCGCAAACCACTCTGGTGGTTGGTGGGCGGATCGAGCGCTATCAGGATGAATACCGTGACAGTGGTGGCATCAGCATCGATCAAAGCCATACCATGTGGGGCGGCAAGATCAGCCTGAATTTCCAGGCCAGCGATCAGGCGATGATATACACTTTGCTGTCGCGCGGCTACAAGGTCGGTGGGGTCAATGGCGAGGCGCTGTCCAGAGCCGGTGACGAAGGTCTGGAAGCCTTGCTGCAACAAGCGACCTTTAAGCCTGAAACCCTGGTCAATGCTGAGTTTGGGGTAAAAGGCGTTGCCGCCGATGGCAGCCTGGTCACCCGGGTGGCCGTCTTTCATATGTGGCGCGATGACATGCAAGTCAAAGGCTGGTTGAACCCGGATTTGGGTCCTGAATTTGCTGGCTTTATCGACAATGCCGGTCGTGGGCGCAACTATGGCCTGGAGATGGAAAACCGGATTGTGCTGCATCCGAGCTTTACGCTGCATCTGAATGCGGGCTTGCTGAAATCCAAACTGGGGCCTTACATCACTCAGTCCGAACTGGATATGACCGGCCGGGATCAGGCCCATGCGCCGCGCTTTACCTACCAGCTAGCGGGTGACTGGTTTTTGACGGACCAACTCACCTTGCAAGCCAGCGTGCAGGGCAAAAGCAGCTTTTATTACTCCGATGGCCACAATGCGAAGGCTGAGGGCTCGGAACTGGTCAATCTGCGGCTGAGCTATCAGCTTGAGCAGTGGCAATTCGCTCTTTGGTTGCGCAATGCCTTTGATCAGGACTATGGTGTACGGGGCTTTTTCTTTGGCAATGACCCGCGCGACGAGTACGCTCCTCATACTTACCAACAGTGGGGTGAGCCGCGTCGCATTGGTTTAAGTGCCAGTTATCAATTCTAAGGAGTGCACCATGCAACTGTCGGTAGAAATCAGCAAATACCCGTTGGCCGATGACTACATTGGCCCGATTAAGGCCTTTATTGGCCGCTTGCAGCAAGAGCCGGAACTGCACATCGTCACCAATACCATGAGCACTCAGATTTTTGGCGACTACGATGCGGTGATGGCGGCCTTGCAGCGCTGCATGCGCTGGTCGTTCGAGCAGTATGGCAAGCAGGTGTTTGTCTGCAAGTTTATTCCGGGTGATTTGCGTCCATGATGGCTGCCTTGCAGCAGTTTTGGCAGGAATGGCAGCTGCTAACCAGCCTGGAGCTGGTTGCCATGTTGCTGGCGCTGGCCTATCTGTTGCTGGCGATGCGGCACAGCCTCTGGTGCTGGCCCGCTGCTTTAATCAGTACCTTAATCTACACCTATGTGATGTGGCAGCACCAGTTGTACTCCGAAACTCTGCTGCAACTCTATTACGCCGCCATGGCGGTCTACGGTCTGCTGCACTGGCAACAGTTGCAGCGTCAGTTGCAGCAACCTGAGTCGGTTAAGCCGGTGATTGAGTGGGGGCTGAAACAACATCTGAGCTGGATAGGGCTGGCCGCCGGCTCCGGTCTGGTGTTGGGCTATTACATGGCCAATTACACCCAGGCCGATTTTGCCTGGCTGGATGCGCAAACCACCACCTTCAGCATTTTGACCACCTTGCTGGTGGTGCGCAAAGTGCTTTCCAACTGGCTGTACTGGGTGGTGATTGACGCCGTTTGCATCTATGTTTATTTTCAGAAGGGCCTGTACTTCACCACCGGCCTCTTTGTACTCTACACTTTCTTGGCCGTAATAGGATATTTGGCATGGCGCAGCCACTACCGGCAACAACAACCTATCAGCGGGCAGGCGCCGCAGCCTGCCTGAGCACGCAGCAAGCCGAGCAGCGGATCAGCCAGCTTTGCCTGCACCTTGAGTTTTTTGCCAGTCACCCACCGCTTGCGATGAAAGCCTTGTCTCAGGGTAGTACCAATCTGACCTACTGGGTGCAAACCAGCCGTGGCCAGTTCGCGGTGCGCCATTATGCTCCGGATGTCAGTGGTGTCTGTCGTCAGCAGGAGCTGCGTTGTCAACACGCCTCGGCCGTGGCCGGGCTGGCACCGGCTCCTTTGTGTCTGAACAACCATCAGCAGGTGCTGATTTCCGAGTTTTTACCGGACGGCGATCCCTTGCAACTGGATGATGGGCTGCTGGCGCCGATGGCGCAGTTGCTGGTCGCTTTGCATCGTTTGCGGGTGCAAACGCCGCAGTTGCAACCCGGCCGCTACATCACCGAGCTGAACGCCCATGCGCAATCGGATTTTAACTCAGCGCAGCGGCAACTGTTTGAGCAGTGTTTGCAGGTCGTTCAACGTTTCGAGCAATTGCCGCAGGATAGGGTGTTGTGCCATCTGGACCTGCATGCCGGCAATTTACTCTGGCAACAGCAACGGATTTGGCTGCTGGAT
>SKGJ01000047.1 GCA_007117525.1 Alkalimonas sp. | reverse complement strand
CCTTTGCCGTGTTCCGCGACATACCGGGATTGATTTTGCTTTGCCCCTCCAACGGTGAGGATGCGGCTTTGTTGTTGCGTCAGGCAATGCAGCTGGCGCACGAGCAGAAGCGCTTGGTGGTATTTTTAGAACCGATAGCCCTCTACATGACCCGGGATCTGCAAGAGCCAGGGGATGGGCTCTGGCTGTGCCAGTACCCTGAGCCAACGACAGCATTGCCGGCCCTAGGTGAGCCTGCCGTATTTGGTCAGGGTGAAGAGCTTTGTATTCTGAGCTATGGCAATGGCTATTATTTGTCGCGTCAAGCCGAGTTGGAGCTACGTGCCGAAGGCCTGTCGCTGCGGCTGTTGGATCTGCGCTGCCTGATCCCCTTGCAGCTGGATGCCATTCTTGCTGCTATTGGACCATGCACTCGGCTGTTGATTGTCGATGAGTGCCGGCGCCGGGGCTCGGTCAGCGAAGAGCTGGTGACCTTGCTGCACGAAGCCAGGCCAGGGCACTTCCAGATTGAGCGCTTAACCGCGGATGACAGCTTTATACCACTTGGCGCTGCCGCCTATCAGGTGTTGCCTGCTAAGGCGCAGATCATCGAGCGGGTTCGTAGTCTGTTGCCGTCAGCGGCTAAGGAGCGTCGGGCATGAAAAAAACAGCCGTGGTGGTCTGCCCGGGGCGGGGCAGTTACAACAAAGCGGAGCTGGGCAGCATTGGCCGCTTGCACGCCAGCCAGCAGCCGTTGATTCAGCAGCTCGATGCGGTGCGGCATGAACTTGGCCTGGCCAGTATCAGCGAGCTGGATGGCGCGGCAAGCTTCAGCAGCCGGCTGCATCAACAGGCTGAAAATGCGGCCGGCCTTATCTTCAGCGCTGGCTTGCTGGATTATCACAGCATCAATCAGCAGCAATTTGAGGTGGTGGCCATCACTGGCAACTCCATGGGGTGGTACACCGCCCTGGGGTGCGCCGGTGTCTGGCATCCGGCCGCCGCCATCCAGTACGTCAGTCAGATGGCCCGACTGACTGCCAGCGCAGCCGGTGGTCAGTGCATTTATCCGCTGGTCAACAGCGATTGGCAGCCGGATGCTGAAAAGATTGCCCTGGTTGATGCGCTACTGGCTGACTATGCCGGGGAATTATTTGAATCCATCCGCTTTGGTGGCTATGCGGTGCTGGCCGGTACCGAAGAGGCCATCAAAGCGGCCCTTGGTCGCTTACCCAAGGTGGATGAGCGTTTCCCGATGCAGTTGCCAGGGCATGCTGCTTTTCATTCACCTTTGATGGCTCAGGCGGCCAGCGATGCCATGGCCAGCATTGATGGCAGTAGCTTTGCCAGGCCAAGGCTGCCATTGATCGACGGTTGTGGCCGAATTTGGCAGCCCTATGCGACGGAAGCTGAAGCATTAAAGCGCTACACACTGGAAAGACAGGTGCAAGGCTGTTACGACTTCAGCCTGGCGATTGAAGTTGCGGTCAAAGAATTTGCCCCCGATGCCCTTATCTTGCTTGGTCCTGGTGCCAGTCTGGGCGGTGCTGTGGCCCAGAGCCTGATCCGGCTTAACTGGCAAGGGCTCGGCAGCAAAGCCGACTTCAGCGCGCGTCAGCAACACAACCCGCTGGTGCTGTCGATGGGGTTGCCAGAGCAGCGCCAGCGGCTCACCTTGGACTGACGTCCTATCCTTGTCATGACCTGAAAAATCTGCAGGCGTTGGCTGCAGATTTTTTGTAATTTTATTACAGAATAAAGACCCATGCAGGAGGCTCTTTTTGGCGTAAAAGTAATCACTTAGCGAATATTAGTGAATAAATATCTGTTATTCATGAATATTTTTAGGTTATGCAGGGGCTTTGTCAGAGCTTGGTTCCTGAAAGCCGGTGGTGCTGGGTTACAAAATTTGCTATCATAGCCGCGGTTTTGAAAACGGAGGAGCTATGTTAAACCCATCCTGGAGCAGGATAGTGCTCAAAGTCGGCAGTGCCTTAATCGCACCCGATCCCCAGGCAGGTTGCAGTGAAAAATACTTAGGCCCCATTGCTGACTTTATCCGTCAGTGCCGCGAGCGTGGCATTGAAGTGATCCTGGTATCATCAGGCAGTGTTGCTGCAGGCCGTCATCATTTTAATTTCAATCATCACCGGGTGCCTATTGCGTTGAAGCGTGCGATGGCGGCGGTGGGCCAAAACCAGATGATGAACTTCTGGTCCAATTGTTTTAGCTTTCCTTGTGCTCAGGTGCTGCTGACCCATGGTGATCTCAGTGATCGGGTGCGGCATGTCAATGTACGCAATACCTTTCGGCGTTTGTTGGATCACCAAGTCTTGCCTATTGTGAATGAAAACGACACCATAGCAACCGAGGAAATTAAGGTTGGCGATAACGACAACCTGGCCGCCATGGTTGCCACCGTGGCTGACGCGGATGCGTTGATCATTTGTTCGGACATTACCGGGCTTTTTACCGCCGATCCCAATAAGGATCCATCAGCCCAGCTGATCCCGGAAGTACGGACCATTGATGAGCGCATTTATAGCCTGGCCGGTGGTGCCAGCTCGAGCGT
>SKGJ01000264.1 GCA_007117525.1 Alkalimonas sp. | reverse complement strand
CAGATCGACATCAACATGTTTGAGCGTTAGCGACAAATGTGTCGGGAGCACATTTGAACAGCTTTAGCTGGCCCGAAGGGCGTAGGGCAGGATGCCCGGAGTAGTTGTTGTGGCGAGCCTGAAGGAGCGTCTCAGCCTGTAGCTTGTAACAAATGTAGTCTTACTTCGATTGACTCCATCTTGTTCTTGCTCCGGTTAGCCGCAAATTGTATTCCTGACACTGTCAGCTGGAGTAGTATGTTTCTACTCCCAAGGTCCAGGAAACGAACTATGAAAAAAATCCTTCAACTCTGTTTGCCGTTGCTTTTGCTGTGGACGGCTACTGCCATAGCGCAACAAGTTAATCCGCTAAAGTACGATGATGTGTTTCATTTAGAATTGGTGACTGATCCTCAGGTCAATGCCAAAGGCGATCAAATCGTGTTTGTACGCAATTGGTTTGACAGACAAACCGATCGCCGCCGGATGGCGCTTTGGATCATGAATGCCGATGGTTCAGCCATGCAACCACTGACCCAAACCGACAGCAATGCCAGCTTACCCCGCTGGTCGCCGGATCAAAAGCGGATCGCTTATGTGCAGGATGGCCAAATTCATGTGCTGTGGCTGGACTCCGGTCGCTCGGTGCAAATCAGTCAATTGCCGCATGCGCCGGCTAATCTGACCTGGTCTCCTGACGGTAACTGGCTGTCTTTCAACATGTTCACTGCCAAATCAGCTCCACCCCCAGTGACTTTGCCTGGCAAGCCAGCAAATGCTAATTGGGCTCCTGCGCCGATTTACATCGACAGCATGCAGTACCGTGCTGATGGTGCTGGTTATTTACCATCCGGATATCGCCATCATTACCTGATTGCTGCCGAAGGTGGCTCTGCCATTCAATTAACTACGGGTGATTACAATCACAGTGGTGACTTAAGTTGGCAAGCCGATGGCAATGCGGTGTATTTTGCCGCCAACCGCCGTGAGGCGGCCTACCGTGCACCACTCAACTCTGCTATTTACCGCTTAACTCTGGCTGATCGCAGCATTGAACAAATCTACGACCCAGCCGGGCCTGCCAGCCAACCGATGCTATCACCGGATGGTCGTCAATTGGCTTTCCTTGGCTTTGAAGACAGAAAGCTGGCTCATCAGGCCAACCGGCTGTATGTGATGAATTTAGATGGCAGCAATGTCCGCAACCTGACCGAAGATTTGGATCGCCATATCAATGCTTTTCAATGGCAAAGCAACAGTCGTGGGCTTTATATTCAGTACGACGACCTTGGCATCGGGAAAGTAGCTGAGCAGCCGCTTAGGGGCAATCGTTCTGTACGGGTTGACGATCTAGGTGGAGTCAGCTTTAGTCGTCCATACAGTGGTGGTCAGTTCAGCGCAGCTGACAACGGACTGATTGCGTACACCCAGGCAAGCACTGAACGTCCGGCAGAGCTTGCAATCCAGCATCGGCGCACTAAGCGAACACTGACCGATCTGAACCGCGATTTGCTGTTTAAGCGGACCATCGGCCAGGTCGAGGAAATCTGGTATGAGTCTTCGGTCGATGGCAAGCAAATCCACGGCTGGGTGATGTATCCACCGGGTTTTGATGCCAGCAAGCAATACCCGTTGATCTTGGAAATTCATGGCGGCCCGCACACCGCTTATGGTCCGGTGTTTGCGATGGAGTTGCAGTTAATGGCAGCGCAGGGCTATGTGGTGCTTTACACCAATCCAAGGGGCAGCACCAGCTATGGTGAGGATTTTGCCAATCTGATTCATCACAATTACCCAAGTTACGATTACAACGATCTGATGGATGGCGTTGATGCCGTTCTTGCGCGTGGTTTTATTAATGAGCAGGAGCTCTTTATCACTGGTGGCAGTGGTGGCGGGGTACTCACCACCTGGACCATTGGCCATACCGATCGCTTTGCCGCTGCGGCTGCCATTAATCCGGTCATCAACTGGTACAGCTTTGTACTGAATGCCGATATGTACAACTACTTTACCCAATACTGGTTCCCTGGTCTGCCTTGGGAAATGCCAGAGCACTACCTGAAGCACTCGCCCATCAGTTATGTTGGTAATGTCACAACGCCGACCATGCTGTTTACCGGTGACGCCGATTACCGCACTCCTATCTCTGAAACCGAGCAGTATTATCAGGCGCTGCAACTGCGAGGTATTGATACCGCCATGGTGCGGATCCCGGGAGCATCGCATGCACTGCATGCAAGGCCAAGTAACCTGATGGCTAAACCGGCTTATGTGATCCACTGGTTTGAACGTTATCGTCAAACCAAATCGTCCGATTAAAACGGATGTTCCCTCAAGCAAGCCCGGTGTTGCACGCCGGGCTTTCTTCTTTTTAGCAAAGCGTGTATGTTTTCTATGCAGTCAAAGGAGCATAGGATGAATTCTGCTTTACCTTTCAGTCGGCTTTTGTATAATGGCGCGACCAAACGTAGGGGCATAGTTCCAATTGGTAGAACAGCGGTCTCCAAAACCGACGGTTGGGGGTTCGAATCCCTCTGCCCCTGCCACTTTGGTCTGAGCACAGAATGTGCT
>SKGJ01000249.1 GCA_007117525.1 Alkalimonas sp. | reverse complement strand
CCCAGAAAATCAGCCGGGAAGGCCGACGCCATTTCCAGGGCTTCGGCCAAGCCAACACCCAGTTGCTGACTGGCTTGTTGCACTGCGGTGATCATGTCCAGCACCGAGCCCGCCAATGAGCCGCTTGGATCGGTCAAACGGCTGCCCTGGCGCACCACCTGCCCATCAAAGAAATCAAACTGTGTTTGCTCGGTACCAACAGGTGACATGGCATCGGTGACCAAAAACAGTTTTCCTTTTGGCTTGGCCTGATAAGCCAGCAAAGCGGCAAGCGGATGCAGATGGTGACCATCCAGAATAATGCCACACCAACTACGCCTGTCGGTCAAAGCGGCCCCCACCATGCCTGGCTCGCGCGATGTCAGTGGCGACATGCCGTTGTACAAATGGGTGAAGCCTGTAGCTCCGGCGTTCAGCGCCGCTTGCACTGTGGCGGCATCGGCATTGGAGTGGCCTAAACAAACCCGGACATCCTCCGCAACCAGCTCGGCTATGAGCTCCGGGGCGACCCTTTCCGGGGCCAATGTCACCACCTTGATGCCTAAATCTTTGCGCTGGTACAAATTCCACTCCGCATCCGTCAGCGAGCGAATATGAGCTGGCGGGTGCACCCCTTTTTTCGCCAGAGACAAATGAGGACCTTCGAAGTGAATGCCCAGCACGCCGGGCTCTTTGGCGGCAAGTGCAGCTGCAACAGTGTCGGCAGCCTGCTGCATTACCGTTACCGAGTCGGTGATGACCGTTGGCAAGATGCCGGTGCTGCCAAAACGGGCGTGGGCACTCAGCATTTGCCGCAACCCCGTCGGAGTCGGTTGCTGATTAAACAAGACGCCGCCGCCGCCATTGACCTGAACATCAATCAAACCTGGCACCAAGGAGCCTTCCGACAGGCGGTGCAGGGGCCAATCCGCCCGAGGCTCGGCCTGAATGCCGACAATGCAGCCATCGGCAATCTGCAGGTAGTGCTGGTAGCGCCAGCCTTCCGGGGTGAGCACTCTGGGCGCCAGGATCTGGTAAGGATCAGTGTTCATACAAAGCTCCGGCTAAAGCTGCGCCACGCTTGCCACTGGCCGCACCGGCAGCAGCTGCCCGAATAGGCGGTACTTGCAAGCCTGCAAACAGGTGTGGCCGCACCGCGGCAGGTGCGGCTGCAATAATTTCGACAATATCGGATAAGCCCCCGCCCAGCACAATGACATCGGGATCGTAGGCCAGAATTTGCGCCGCCAACACGGCGCCCAGCGCGTCCATATAGACAGCAAAGGTGGCTTGCGCTGCGGCTTCACCGGCACGGTAAGCGTCCAGCCATTGGTAGGTGCTGGCTTCGTTGCCCTGCAGATGCTGGTACAATCGTTCCAGGCCCCGGCCTGAGACATAGGTTTCTGCGCAGCCGAGCAAACCGCAACCACAGCGGAACAGCGGCAGTTGGTGCTGCTGGATCACCCGGGCAGCCAGGCTTTGATGACCAAACTCCCCCACCAGTTGCTGGGCTCCCTGCTGCAACTGACCATCGGCGTAGAAACCACCGCCACAGCCGGTTCCAAGAATCACCCCCAGCACCCGGTTAAAGTCTTGACCCGCGCCCAGCCGGGCTTCGGATAAAACGAAGCTGCGGCAATCATTTTCGATCACCACAGGGCGTGTTAGCAGCGCTTGCAAGTCGGCTGCCACGGGTTGTTGGTTCAAACAAGGCAGGTTGCTGGAAATCACCAGCCCCTGCGCATCGCTGATGCCAGGCAAAGCAATGCCCAGCATGCCGTGCTGGCCACTCCACTGATCTGCCTGCGCGACCAGTTGCAGCACTTGCTGCAAAAATTCCGGGTAATCGCCCCCTGGGGTCGATACACGCCATTCATGCAGTAAGGTCCAGTTTGCATCGTAGATGGCCATCTCCATTTTGGTGCCACCGATGTCCAGTCCATAATACACAGTCATGGTTTTTACCCTGTTGTCAGCGGATAAATGGTCACACCCTGCACTACTCGATTCACCAAACCGGACGGGCATGGGTTGTCTGGGGAGACGCCCAGCTCCAGCGCTTTGAAAAATGCCAACAGCTGACCACAAAGCGCGTACGGAAAACACAACCAGATATCGTCGGCTGGTTGATAATCAGCCGCCAAATACTGCGAAGCCAACTGCACCGAGATGGCTTGCTCATCCTGAGTCAGCTCCTGATGCATATCGAGATCATAGCGTCGACTGTAGGGCTGAAAGGCATCCAGCAGCAGCAGCTGAGTACGGCTATTCACCAGAGACTTGGGCCCATGGCGAAAACCCAAAGCCGTGTCGTAGAAACTCGGAACTTTACCCGCGGTCAACTCCAGATACTTCAGCGCCAACTCGCGTGCTACCGCTTGCAGCGGACCCGAGCCAAGAAACACCATCCGCTCACAAGGTTGCGCTGACAGTGTTTTGAGTTGCGCCACCCGCTGCTCCAACAACTGCTGACAGCAGTCAATCATCCGCTTGGCCTCTGAGGGGGCGGCACCGAACAACAACAAGCTAGCCAACAGCATGCAGCTGTAGCTGCTGGTCATGGCAAAACTCTGAT
>SKGJ01000119.1 GCA_007117525.1 Alkalimonas sp. | reverse complement strand
GGACTTTGGGTGGCCGAGCAATGCCGTAAACGCGGCGTTGTGCTGCTGGAGCATCAGCCCGTCATCCGGGTGACGCCCGATGCGCGTTTGCAACTGCAAGCAGGCTGGCAGACCTTTGATCGTATTATCAATGTGGCCGGCCCCTGGAGCGAGGATTTGTTGCAGCGTTCACAGCTAACCCCGGCTCAATCGCTGGATCTGGTGCGTGGCAGCCATCTGCTGCTGCCCGGTATAGGGCGCTATGGCCACATGCTGGAGGTGCCAAACAGCCCTCGTATTGCCTTTGCCCTGCCCTACCAGTCCCATTGCTTACTGGGCACCACCGAAGTACGACAACAACTGCATGAGCCCATTGCCTGCTCCGAAGCCGAACGCAATGAACTGCTGGCGGTGTACAATCAGTATTTTACCCCAAAGGTGACTGCAACCGACGTGCTGAAAAGCTTTGCCGGAGTGCGACCGCTGTTAAAAAGCAGCCATGACAGCAGCCGGGCTAGTCGGGAATACCGTCTGCACTGGCAGCAAAAGTTGCTCACCGTCAGTGGTGGCAAATGGACCACGGCGCGGGCGCTGGCCAGGCAGGTGGTGGCGCAGGTGAAACAATCGGCACCCTGACAAAGTCGCTTGCAGTCCGATAGCTGCACGGTATGATAATCAGAATGCCAAAGGGAGAGCCCAATGCACTATTTGCTGTTTTATCATGACCTGGTAGAGAATTACGTCCAACGCCGGGAAGCCTTCCGCGGTCAGCATCTGGCACATGCGAAAGCCGCCCATAGCCGTGGCGACTTGATTTTAGCCGGAGCCCTGGCCGAGCCGGTCGATGGTGCTGTGTTGCTGTTTCAGGGCGACAGCCCGGCCGTGGCAGAGCAATTTGCCCAGCAGGATCCTTATGTAATAAACGCTTTGGTTGGCCGGTGGGAAGTACGTGCCTGGAACACTGTGGTGGGCGACATGGCCATCGTAAGGCCCAACTGATGCCATTGTACATCGAAGATCGGCTGCGCTGGATACGAGAGATGCGCCAAAAGAGCCCCTGCAAACGCTGTGGCTCACTCTACAATCATCATGTCAAAGCCAAATGCCCGGATTGCGGCACCCTGGACAGTCATGAGCTGCGCGAGCTATTGGCACAAAAAGAGGTGATCGTGGCCGATCTACGGCGCATGGGTCTTATCTTTGCGGCCTTGGCCCTGGCTGCTATGCTGTTGTTTTGGCTGTTTGCTATTTAAAGGATCTGCCAATGACTAGTCCCGAAAGCCCGCAAAAGTTTGACCGATTTGCCGACTTTTATCCTTACTACCTGGCAGAGCATCAAAACCGCACCTGCCGCCGTCTGCATGTGATAGGCAGCACGCTGGTGCTGTTGGTTCTGCTGATTGCCATACTAAGCCGCAGTTGGAGCCTACTTTGGTTGCTGCCTGTCATTGGTTATGGTTTTGCCTGGGTGGGTCACTTCTTTTTTGAGAACAACAAACCGGCCACCTTCAAATACCCACTGTACAGCCTGATGGGCGACTGGGTAATGTTTAAAGATGTGCTTACCGGCAAGATCCGCTGGTAGATTCAGAAGCTGATAGCCACTTGTACAGCACCAGCGCATCAACCAACCCTAACGATGGATGGTTAAACGCCCCGGGCAATCGGCCTACAATGGCAAACCCAAGCTTTTGCCACAATCGTACGGCACCTTCATTACTGGATGCGACAAAGTTAAACTGCATTGCCAGATACCCCAGCGCCTTAGCTTGTAGTTGTGAGTGCTCACACATGGCAGTCGCAAGCCCTCGCCCTCTGGCAGTGTCAGCCACCATATAGCCGCAGTTGCAGACATGGCTGCCTGGACCTGCTTGGTTGGTCTTCAAATAGTAAGTGCCTAGAATTTGGTCGCCTTCTTCCACCACAAAAGTTTGCCTTGGCGCCAGTAGCCATATCTGCATGGCTTCCTCTTTGCTAATGTCCCTGGCAAAAGCATAAGTTTCTCCGGCTTGGGCTATGGCCTGAAAAATAGGCCATATTTGGTCGAAATCTTGTTCAGTAGCCAGGCGGATATCCATGCTTTGTAATTCCAATCAAATTCTAATGTGGATGACAACCTTCGGTCGAAGCTAAGCCGCGATCTACAGCCGCACCCTCTGTAAACCTATTCAGCAAAATATAATGACCTAACCATGGTTGCAAGTTTCATTCTGGATAGCAGAGATCCGACGAGAGCTGTTTTGAGGATCTTGCTTGCACACAGCCGTGCTAACCTGTCAAAGAGCATCAGAGGAGCATCACATGACTCAGGAAACAGCGCCTAAAAGTACAACACGCCGTCATTTTTTAAAGGTATTGGCTGGCTCAGGTTTAATCGTCAGCACAACCATGCTGCCAGGCCTGGCACTTGCTGGACAGCGCTTCCGGCCCGGCTTGCAGTTATTTACCGTTCGAGAACTGATGCAGCAAGATGCCCGCAGCACCTTGCAGCTGGTAGCAAACTTGGGCTACCAGGAGTTGGAGTTTGCAGGTTTATTTGGCCATCCGGCCAGCATAGTCGCCAACTGGCTGGCTGACTTAGGGCTCAATGC
>SKGJ01000068.1 GCA_007117525.1 Alkalimonas sp. | reverse complement strand
GCTGATTGAAAGGGAAGGCCTGGTGATTGGCTGTGCAGCGCTCTACCCCTTCGCCGATGAACTGGTCGGCGAATTCGCCTGCGTGGCGGTGCACCCGGATTACCGCGATGCTGACAGGGGCAGTGTCTTACTGAAATACGTGATTCAGCGCGCTAAACAGCAGCGTTATCATACCCTGTTTGCACTGACCACCCGCAGCATTCACTGGTTTCTGGAGCATGGTTTTGAGCTGGCGACGGTGGATGATCTGCCGGCGCAAAAGAAGCAGCTATACAATTACCAGCGCAAATCAAAAATTTTGGCCTTGCCATTAAGCTAGCCGACAAACGCCTTGCTATCCTTACTAAAAAAGGAGGTGGCTGTGCGTCTGCTGAAATGGTTATTGCTGCTGGCTCTGGTGTTGGTGCTGGTGTTTTTCTGGCCACGCAGCGAGATCCCACAGAGCTTGTTTGAACCCCACCCGGTGCTGGCGATCCCCCCAGAGCGTGCCGGCAGCTTGCTGGTGGTGGCTGATTTTATTGGCCGCACCGAGCGGCCCGCCGATCCCTATCCATACCCTATCCCGCTGGGCGATGTCGGCCCGTCCACCCCGCTATTTTCTGGCCCCAAGCAATACCCCTTTTACTGCGGCTGGCACCGCATGGGCATTGAGCCACCGCTGGTTGACAACGAGCAGGGCTATGGCGTGGCGATTTATGCCGACGATGATACCTTGCTCGGTTACAGCAAGGACTGCCTGCACCCCAGCCGTTTGCTCTGGTACCGGCTGGGCGTTGATGGCAGCGTCCTGCCGTATCAGGGCGGTGATTTGGCCGCTGGTGAGCTGCTGCTGCGGGTTGAGCTCGGCACCATACAGCGCTATTTCTACCTGGTGGCGATGCCAGTGACGGCAAAGGAGTACCCGCTGCGTCAGGGCCAAACTCAGTGGAATCAAAAGCTGATTTACCAGTTTCATGGTGGGGTGGGCATTGGTTTTCGTCAGGGTGACCTGCGGATTGAACGCATGGTGCAGCGCCGCTCGGCGCAGCTTCGTCAGGGCTATGCGGTGATCAGTAGCAGCGCCAATCGCACCAGTCACAGCTACCATTTTTTGCGGGCCGAAGAAGTGGCTCGTCAGCTGAAGCAGCACTTTATCAGTCTTTACGGCGAGCCGGAAATGACCATTGGCATTGGCGGTTCTGGTGGGGGTATTGCGCAATACCTGCTGGCACAAAATGCCCCGGGCCTGCTGGATGCAGCCATTGCCCAGTACAGTTATCCGGATATGCTGAGCCAGGTGATCTACGCGCTCGATTGCGACTTGCTGCACAACTACTACTACTTTACCGCCGAAGACAAGGCCTTCTGGCAACCCTGGCAACACCGGCAGTGGCTGGAAGGATTGAGCACGGTACCGGATCAGCAGGTACGGCATCGCAACGCCATCAGCGCAGCCCAATTGCTGGCTGGCCTGAAACCAACCCCGATGCAAGGGGCCACCCAGTGCATCAATGCCTGGTTTGGTTTGTCGTCGGTGGTGCACAACCCGCGGCAGGGGCGCTTGCGGCCTTTCGTGGCTCCAGAGCTGCTGCAACAGCAGCATTGGAGCTACTGGGAAGATCTGGTCGATATTTATGGCCGCGATGAACACGGCTTTGCCCACAGCTTATGGGACAATGTGGGCGTACCCTATGGCTTGCTGGCACTTCGTGCCGGTCAGATCAACCCGGAGCAGTTTATTGCACTAAATGCCCGCATTGGCAGCTGGCTGCCGCAGCACCGGATGCAAGCGGAGCGCGGCCGCTTTATTCCTCGACTGGATACGCCGATTTGGCTCAGTGCCTTTGGTCGTCACAACATGACGGAGCCCAGGGTTACCGACAACGGTCTGGCGGTGGCACCGCGTTACCGGGCCAACCGGGAGGCGATTGAGCGGGCCTATCGCTATGGTCAGCTTTTTATTGGTGAGCTGGCTATTCCGGTGGTGGATTTGCGCCATTACCTGGATCCGGTGTTGGATATGCATCATCTGCAACCTTCTTTTATGGCGCGTGAGCGGCTGCAACAGCGCGGCAATGATCATTGGCAGCGGATCTGGGTCAGTCACCCCGATTACACGCCTGAGCGCGAAGCCTTTGCGGCGGTGGTGGACTGGGTCCGCCGTGGTGAAGCACCGGCCTCGGTGTCTGATCGCTGTTTTGCCGGGGATGGCAAGGTGTTGGCGCAGGGCGACGATGTCTGGTCGGCGTCGGGTGCATGCCAGCAGATTTATCCGGCTCTTAGCAACAGTCGCCAGCAAGCCGGGGCGCCAAGCCATGGCCTACTGCTGCAATGTGCCTTGATCCCGGTGCAGCAGGCAATAGCGCGTGGTGATTTTGGCAGGGTGGACATGACGCCCTGGCTGGCTGAACTGAAGCAAATTTTCCCGGATGGGCTCTGCGATTACCAGCAGCCGGATTTGGGGTATCCGCCGGACTGGCATGCCGAAGGCATCAGCAACATCCGTCATAATTAACTGGAAAGAGCACTAGCTTCACTGACCGACAGCAGCACCAGATCGTCGCGGTGAATCACCTCTTCACGCGGGCAATAGCCCAG
>SKGJ01000379.1 GCA_007117525.1 Alkalimonas sp. | reverse complement strand
TAATACAACCTAAATGCCATAAATATATTATGGACCATAAATCAAAAACTTCGCGTCTAAACTATGAAGCATTTACCCGCCTCGAGAATCCATCCATATCGTTACGGGGCCGTCGTTGATAAGGTGTACGTCCATCATGGCGCCAAAAATACCCCGTTGAACTTTTTCTTTACCCAGCTTCAACTCCACCGCTTGGCAAAATTGCTCGTACCAATGCTCGCCAGCTTCCGGTTTGGCGGCGTGCGTAAACGAAGGTCGGAAGCCCTTTTTTGTAGAGGCGAAGAGCGTGAACTGACTTACCAGCAATACTTCTCCACCGGTATCTTCCAGAGACAAGTTCATTTTTCCATCCTCGTCAGATAAGATGCGCAATCCGCACAACTTGTGCACCATAGCATCCAAGTCTTTTTGCTCCACTTCGTTGAAGTTCTGGTCTTTTTTCCGTTTTTCGAACTCGGTACCAAGAATTTCTTCCCAGTTCGGGCCCCACTCAATTTTTTCCATCCGCTGGCCGCTGATCAGCGAGCGGGGCCGGGCGACCGGCTGGTGCTTACTGTCTTTGGCGTTGTGCAGGTGCTGGTAATCAAAATCGAACGGCTCGTAGTAGTCGTCGATTTCCGGTAGGTCCGGGTTGGCAAATAAATTCGCCAGCACCCGCAGCTTGCCACCGATTTTTGGCACCAGCTTGCCGTTGCTTTTACGCTGCCAGCCGCCTTTCCACTTGTCCTGATTTTCCCATTCTTTTGGAAAGCCAATGCCTGGCTTGGTTTCAACGTTGTTGAACCAGGCGTACTCCACGCCTTCGCGCGAGGTCCAGACGTTCTTGCAGGTGATGGAGCAGGTGTGACAGCCAATGCATTTGTCCAGATTCAGCACCATGCCGATTTGTGCTCTGATTTTCATGATAACTCCTTACTCCAACCTTATTCGGTATCCAGCCAATCGACTTTGTTCATTTTGCGAACAATGACGAACTCGTCGCGGTTGCAACCGACGGTGCCGTAGTAGTTAAAGCCATAGGCCTGCTGGGCGTAGCCACCAATCATATGGGTTGGCTTCATCACGGCGCGGGTCACTGAATTGTGAATGCCGCCGCGGCTGCCGGTCATTTCCGAGCCTGGTACGTTCACAATCCGCTCCTGAGCGTGGTACATCATGCTCATGCCTTCAGGAACCCGCTGTGACACCACAGCCCGGGCTGAAATAGAGCCATTGACGTTGAAGATTTCGATCCAGTCGTTGTCTTCAATGCCGGCGGCTTTGGCGTCGATTTCACTTAACCAGACAATGGGGCCGCCGCGGGATAAGGTCAGCATCAACAGGTTGTCGGAGTAGGTGCTGTGAATGCCCCATTTCTGGTGCGGGGTGATCCAGTTCAGCACAATTTCCTTGTTGCCATTAGGCTTCTGGTTCAGCACCGGCTGCACTGTTTTCAGGTTGATTGGCGGCTTGTAGCTACACAACTGTTCGCCAAAGTCGCGCATCCACTCGTGATCCTGATAGAACTGCTGGCGGCCGGTGATGGTGCGCCATGGGATCAGCTCGTGCACATTGGTGTAGCCGGCGTTGTAGGACACATGCTCATCTTCCAAACCCGACCAGGTGGGGGAGGAGATGATTTTGCGCGGCTGCGCCACGATGTCGTTGAAGCGGATCTTTTCCTCTTCTTTCGGTTTGGCCAGATGGGTGTGATCGCGGCCGGTAATTTTACTCAGTGCGCCCCAGGCTTTTACCGCCACATGGCCATTGGTTTCCGGTGCCAGCGATAAAATCACTTCACAGGCATCGACTGCCGACTCAATTTTGGCCAGGCCTTGATTGATGCCTTCACCGGTGTGGGTGCGGTTCAGTTTACGCAGGAACTCGACTTCTTCTTTGGTATCCCAGCCAATGCCTTTGCCGCCATTGCCGATGTTTTCCATCAGCGGGCCAAGCGAGGTAAAGCGGGCATAGGTGTTGGGGTAATCGCGCTCCACCACATTGATGTGCGGCATGGTTTTGCCCGGAATGGCTTCGCATTCGCCTTTCCACCAGGCTTTGACACCATACGGCTGCGCCAGCTCGGCCGGAGTATCGTGGTGCATCGGGGTGGTGACTACATCGGTTTCTTTGCCCAGGTGGCCCACGCAAATGCGGGAGAATTCTTTGGCAATGCCTTTAAAGATTTCCCAGTCACTGCGCGCTTCCCACACCGGGTCAATGGCGGCGGTCAGCGGGTGAATAAAGGGGTGCATGTCCGAGGTGTTCATGTCGTCTTTTTCGTACCAGGTGGCCGTTGGCAGCACGATGTCGGAATACAGACAGGTAGTGGACATGCGAAAATCCAGCGTCACGAACAAATCGACCTTGCCTTCGGCCGGCTGGTCGGTCCATTCCACATCTTCCGGTTTTTTGCCGCCAAATTCGCCCAGATCTTTACCGAGCAAACCATGCTTGGTGCCCAGCAGATGGCGCAGCATGTACTCATGGCCTTTGCCGCTGGAGCCCAGCAGGTTTGAGCGCCAGATAAACATGTTGCGCGGGAAGTTTTGCGGGTTTTCCGGCTGCTCGCAGGCAAACTTGACTTTGCGATCTTTC
>SKGJ01000335.1 GCA_007117525.1 Alkalimonas sp. | reverse complement strand
CCCCACAATCACCAACTGCTGCACCGAAGCATCGCGCACATAAGGAATTAAGCGCTGGTAATCACAGCCAATCCGGGTATCACTGCTCTCGCTACAGGCAAGCTCAGTGCTGCTGATCAGTCGAAGTGGGGTAAAGCAGACCGCCAGCTGGTTCAACTGGCTATCCTGTTGCCAATCACGCTGCAGTTGTTGCCATTGACGGGCCGCGGCGCTGTTGACCGCAATAGGCTGAATGCGCAACTGGCAGCCTTGTTCGGGAAACCAGCCAGGCTGGTCGGTCAGTCCCGGATAGAGCCAGAACGGCCAGTCGGCTTGGGAGCGGGCTTGCAGATGCCAGAGCCCGAGCGCAGCTAAATCCAGTTCCGAGTCCTCAAGCGACTGCTGATGCTGCTGTTCCAGCCATTTGGCCGTAGCCAGAGCCCCTTGCTGGCGTTGCCGTAACATCACGGCACCGGTTGCGGCAGCGGGCTCGCCAAGCGACCAGGCGTGTTCAAACCAGTGCTGGGCAGCGTCGAGTTCCTGATTGGCTAACCGGCGCTGCGCCAAACGATGAGCCGCCTGGGCATCGGTCTGCGCCGCATCCAGCAGCGCCTGTTCCGGCCCTGGCCCTTTGGGCTGACAACCCAACAGGCCCAGCAGCAGCGCCAGGCCAACTAGCCTTGGGCGTACGCTGCCAGCCAGCATCTTAGAAAAAGCCATCCTCAGCACTCAGGGGTTCATCGCGCAGCCGGGCCAACTCCAGCCGGGCGAAACGATGCTCGAGGAACTCGAAGACGTTGGTGGCCAGCGACAACTTAAAGTTCTGCATGGCGCGCTCGGCATCGCCTTGCATGCTGTGCCACTTGGCCAGGTAGAAGTAGGCTTCACAGAGTCGCTCAGCCAGTTGGCGCGGACTGGTCAGATCCTGACTGACACTGAGCAGCAATTCGCTCTCATTGATGCTACCCAGAAAAAAGTCGGCCAGCCAGGTGCCCCAATTGGACTCGTCCAGTTCTTCGCGTTGCAGCAGCAGCTGCGCTCTGGCCTGCTCTGGATCCAGTTCGGCGGCTGCCAGATAGAGCCAGACCGCCCGATAAGGATCGGTGGACTCGCGCTGCTGAAACTCAACAAAATCGTACAGCGAGAGGTCAATGCGACCGGCATAGTACAGCGCCAAAGCCCGGTTCAGATAAGCAAACTCGTAGCTGGGATCCAGCTCCAGCACCGAGTCAAAAGCCTCATAGGCTTGCTCAAAGTTGCCGGCCAGGGTGTAATGGATCCCCATGAAATTGTAGGCACCCGCCAAGTCCGGCTGCAGCCGCAGCGCCCGCATAAAATCAAAGCGTGCCAATACCGTTAAACCGACACTTTCGTACATCACACCACGATCGTAGTGCAATTGGGCCAATTGTGGTTCGGTCAGATCGGCGCGATGGAGGATTTCAGTCAGACGGGCAATCGCCACTTCAGTGCGTTGCTGTACCGGTAAGGGCTCGGGGGTGAGCCAATAAGGAGAGGGGTGGCTGTGCTGGCTGGCACAGCCACTCAGGCCCAGCAGCAGACAAGCTGCTGCCAGAGCCCGCCAGGGCATGCGATTAGGCATCCGCTGGCTCAGCAGGTGCGTCCTGCTTGCTTTGTGCTTCTTTGATGCTCAGACGAACCCGTCCTTGCTTGTCGACTTCCAGCACCTTCACTTTGACCTTCTGGCCCAGGGTCAGGTGATCCGACACGGTGTTGACCCGCTCTTCCGCAATTTGCGAAATGTGGACCAGGCCGTCTTTACCAGGCAGCACGTTGACGAAAGCACCGAAATCAACAAT
Source organism: Alkalimonas sp. (assembly GCA_007117525.1). GTDB lineage: Bacteria > Pseudomonadota > Gammaproteobacteria > Enterobacterales > Alteromonadaceae > Alkalimonas > Alkalimonas delamerensis. Next base: position 786 of record SKGJ01000335.1, on the reverse strand, counting down.
ACGAACCACTTCGCCGTCGTAGATACGACCCACTTCCAGCTCGGCGGTGATCAGCATGATCTTGTCGATGGCAACCTGAGCTTGCTTGCTGTTGGTCGCCGCCACTTTGACCGTGCCGTCGTCTTCGATTTCGATGGTACAACCGGACTCTTCGGTGATTTGACGGATCACAGCGCCGCCTTTACCGATCACATCACGGATTTTCTCCGGGTTGATGCTTAAGGAGTAAATGCGAGGCGCGTGCTCAGACAACTCTTCACGGTGCGAGGAAATTGCCTGATCCATCACTTGCAGAATGTGCAAACGAGCCGCTTTGGCTTGCTTCAGCGCAATTTGCATGATGTCGCGGGTAATGCCGTCAATTTTGATGTCCATCTGCAGCGCAGTGATGCCTTCGGCAGTGCCGGCCACTTTGAAGTCCATGTCACCCAGGTGATCTTCGTCACCCAGAATGTCGGACAACACCACAAAGTTGTCGCCTTCTTTTACCAGACCCATGGCAATACCAGCCACAGAGGCTTTGATCGGCACACCGGCATCCATCATCGCCAGGGAAGAACCACAAACAGACGCCATCGAGCTGGAGCCGTTTGATTCGGTGATTTCAGACACCAGACGCACTGTGTACGGGAACTCATCAAAGGATGGCATCACCGCTTGCACACCACGCTTGGCCAGACGACCGTGGCCGATTTCGCGACGCTTGGGAGAACCGACCATGCCAGTCTCGCCCACACAGTACGGAGGGAAGTTGTAATGCAGCATGAAGTAGTCTTTTTTCTCGCT
>SKGJ01000163.1 GCA_007117525.1 Alkalimonas sp. | reverse complement strand
GCAAACTGTCGACCGATGAAGTGAAAATCAAAATCATCGGCAGCGGTGTCGGTGGTATCACCGAGACCGACGTCAGCCTGGCGGCAGCCTCGCAAGCCATCATTATCGGCTTCAACGTCCGGGCCGATGCCTCGGCACGTCGTATTGTCGAAGAGGAAGGTTTGGATCTGCGCTACTACGGCATCATTTACGAGCTGCTGGATGAAGTGAAGCAGGCCATGACCGGCATGCTGGCACCTGAGTTCAAGCAACAGATCATTGGTCTGGCGCAGGTTCGTGATGTGTTCCGTTCACCGAAGTTTGGCGCCATCGCCGGTTGTATCGTCAGCGAAGGCGTGATCAAGCGCAATGCCCCAATCCGGGTGCTGCGTGACAACGTGGTGATCTACGAAGGCGAGTTGGAGTCGCTGCGTCGCTTTAAAGACGACGTCAACGAGGTTCGTAATGGCTTCGAATGTGGTATCGGTGTGAAGAACTACAACGATGTTCGCGAAGGCGACCAGATCGAAGTCTTTGAGGTGGTGCAGGTCGAGCGTACGCTGTAATCTGACCGCGCAAATAACAACACCATCAGGGCCTTCGGGTTGCTGATGGTGTTTGTGTTTTTAAAGGAAACTAAAATGGCACACAAAGAATTTTCCCGTGTCGACCGGCTGTCGCAACAGCTGCAAAAAGAACTGGCGGTGATTTTGCAACGCGAAATCAAAGATCCCCGCTTGCACACCATGATTACCGTTTCTCAGGTCGATGTGTCGCGCGATCTGTCCTACGCCAAAATTTACGTCACCTTTTTAGGCCTGGCGCAGGACAAAATCAAAGACAACCTGAAAATTTTAAACGATGCCAAGGGCTTTATTCGCAGCCTGATTGGCAAGCGGATCCAAACCCGCATTGTGCCTCAGGTGCAGTTTTACTACGACAGCACCCTGGATGAAGGCATTCGCCTGACGGCGCTGGTCGAGTCTGCCCGTCGTGCCGATGAAGCCAAGCGTCCGGCAGCCAGCGCCGAAGACGAGCCGGCTGAACCCAACAACAGCGACGACAAGCAGGATTAAATGACTCAAGGTTCGAAACGCCGCCCTGTCGACGGTATTTTGTTGTTGAACAAGCCGCTGGAATTTAGCAGCAATGGCATTTTGCAAAAGGTGCGTTGGCTCTATCAGGCGCAAAAAGCCGGTCATACCGGCGCGCTGGATCCTTTAGCCAGTGGCTTGTTGCCAATTTGCTTTGGTGAGGCCACTAAGTTTAGTCAGTTCCTGCTGGATACCGATAAAACCTATCTGGTCAGCGCCCGTTTTGGCATCCGCACCGATACCAGCGATGCCGCTGGCGAGGTGGTCAGCACCCGGCCGGTGGCGTTCAATCAACCGCAGCTGGAGCAGACGATGCAGGCCTTTCGTGGCGATATCCTGCAGGTGCCAACCATGTTTTCGGCGCTAAAATACCAGGGCCAGCCGCTGTACAAGTACGCCCGGCAGGGCATCACGGTACCGCGTGAAGCAAGACCGATCAGCATCTTCCGTTTTGAGCTGCTGGCCCTGCGCCAAAGCAGCGAGCAGAACGATGCTGATTTTACCGAAGCTGATTTTATAGTGCATTGCAGCAAAGGCACTTACATCCGCACCTTGATTGATGATTTGGGCGAAGCCCTCGGCTGCGGCGCTTACGTCAGTGCCTTGCACCGTACCCAAGTCGGGCCATTTCTGGCCGAAGCCATGCACGATTTAGCCAGTCTGGAAGCCCTGGCAGAGCCCTGCCATCAAAGCCGGGATTTCTCGGCGCTGGATCAGCTGCTGTTGCCACTGGATGCGGCCTTGCATGGCCTGGAGGCTTTAACGTTAAGCGCCGAGCAGCAGCGCCGTATTGCCCACGGCCAAAGCTTTGGCTGCGAGCTGCCGGATGCTGAAGCGGTGCGCTTGTACAGCGCTGAGCAGCAATTTCTGGGTATCGGCAAACGGGAGCAGGGCGAGCTGAAGCCCCGGCGGCTGCTGAGCACCAACAAAAACTTGTAAAGCAGCGCTGGCATGGTACAATGCGCGCGCTTTTTATTGTTGGCTGAATGAGTGATCGGCGGCAATACATTCATTAACTCACTCAGAATTGGAGTACACCATGGCTTTAACTGTTGCTGAAAAAGCGAAAATCGTTGCGGAATACGCACAAAAAGAAGGTGACACAGGTTCACCAGAAGTGCAGGTTGCTTTGCTGACTGCAAACATCAACCACCTGCAAGGTCACTTTGCTGATCACAAGCACGATTTCCACTCACGCCGCGGTCTGCTGCGTATGGTTAGCCAGCGTCGTAAATTGCTGGACTACCTGAAAGGCAAAGATCAAAGCCGTTACGCTGATTTGATCAAGCGTCTTGGCCTGCGTCGTTAATTCAACGCAGAGAAAAAGGGCTGAACTTCAGCCCTTTTTTTATGCCTGAAAAACAGCATTTACAAACCTTCCTGCCACTCCAGCCACTGATTACAACGCTTATGCAGGCTACCGCAACAAAAGCCACTGAATTCAAGGCCAGTCGAAGCGAACCGTGCAGCTGTTTTAAGTGCTAAATTGCATTCCAACCCCTTGCTTACTACAATG
>SKGJ01000383.1 GCA_007117525.1 Alkalimonas sp. | reverse complement strand
TGGAGCAACGGCAAGGTCGATTACGCTGGCTTACTTATTATTGCATCGACTTTAGCAGCGATCGGGAAAGCCGCTACCAGGCAACACTGAGTTTGAGTGGGCTGCAGTACACTGCCTTTGAAGTGCCGCCTCACCGCTTGCCGGAGCCGCCAGCCAGCTAGTTTCCACCCTGAAACGGCCACCATGCCGTTTCGCGGAGGCGCCAGGGAAAAAGCGTCAAAACACGGAGTAAAAATGGTGCTACCTCAGGCACTGCTTTGCAGCGACACCGCCTGACGCGGCCGGAACAACAAAGTGCCCTGCACGGTATTAAAACTCAGATCCACCACGGCCTGATAGGCATCGCCACTGAAAAACGGCAGGTATTTTTCCAGGGTAACGAACACCCCCACACCCGATGAGCTGGCATCGGCGTCCACCAACTGATCGACCGCATGCAGCAGGTGATGCCCCAGCCCTAATTGCTGATGACGTGGCGACACCGCAATAAAAGCCAGCATATGGTAATCTTTTGCCGGCATTGCAGCATGAATGCGTTCTTCTTTTTCCAGCAATTGCCGGGTTGACACAAAGCCCGCCGTCAGCAACATCTTAAGCCGCCAGTGCCAGAAACGATGCCCCCCCAAACCAGAGCTGGCTTTCACCAGGCAGGCCACCCCAACCAATTGCTCTGCCTGAAATAGGCCCAGCATACTCTGGCCGCTTTGCCAAAAAGCACTCAGCTCTTCACGGATTGCCGCTCTTAATTTTTTTTCATAATCGGCTTTTTCGGCCTGAAAGATGGTCATAAAAAGTGGGTCATCGTGGTAGGACTGATACAGAATAGAAGCCGCGACTTTTAATTCCGGTCCTTCCAACTCCCGTACCTGCAAATGATTTAACTGTTCGACCGACATAGCTACCTGCATGTTATGATTGTTTTTTCACCACCATAGCAGGGCAATTGGCAATTGCCAATCTTGTTGAGTCAGCTAGGCTTATAGTCAGGTATGGATCAAACCGTAAAATAGGAGCCACTCGATGGATACATCCCCTCACAGCCTGACGACTTTGTTTGCCCAACTGGGCCTTGAGAACGATCAGGCAGCCATTGATCGCTTTGTTGCCGACCACCGTTTGGCCGAGCATGTGCCACTGGAAGAAGCTCCGTTCTGGACGCCAGCACAGGCAAGCTTTATCGCAGAATCGCTAAAAGCCGATGCCGACTGGTCCGAAGTCATTGACGAGCTGAACACCTTACTGCGTAAATAATAGAGCCAGAGTCAGACTCTGGCTCAGATCGGCTGAGTGTTTAAAGCTGGGCGTAGGCTTTATCACCCCAGCCGGTTAAGCGGCCATTGCTAAAAATCAACGGCGTGCATTCATCTTTGCTGGTCATGCCGTCGCTGCGGCGATGATGGGTACGGTAAAACAGCACCTGCACCGAGCTGTCCGCCAGCTGAAAGGCTTCGGTAAAGTCCGGTGTGCCCAGGTCCTGCATCACTTGCACCAAAGAAACGCCAGTTGTCAGCTGGTTGATGTAATTGCGATTGGCTTTTTGCGTCTGACGCCAGTCCGACTCGTTAAAACGAGCATCTTTGGAACCATTGACCGCCACCACACAGCCAGACAATGGCAGTAACAGCGCAGCGACCACCAGCAGATTTTTGAGTCTCATTTTTTTCTCCTTTTGTTTTTGCACAAAGCAATAAGCAAAAACAAAGCCAAGATAAAATCAACTATTAATCAATAAGTTAAAAATACACACTGCCATTTTTCACCGCAATCCTGTAGGATTTAACCATTGATTGGCGAATTTCACCACTGAGCCCTATGAGCGCATTCGACTTACTCAGCCAGGAAGCAGCCCGCTTGCTGCACGAAGGAAAAACCCCCAGTCTGGCCTTGCTGCGAAGCCGGCTAGGGCGCAAAGTCTCGCCCGCTGAGTTACTGCCTGCTTTTCAGCAGTGGAAGCAGCTACCTGCCGAAGCGCAGCGCAGCATCCAGCTTTCGGCGTCAGCCGAAGCAACAGCGCCCGGGCCAGACAAAGCCGACTCTCTGGCAGAGCGGGTGCAGCAGCTGGAAACCAAACTAGCTGAACTGGAAAAACGCCTGGCAAGGCTGGAAAGCTAATGTGGCTGGCTGAGCTAAAGTTCCGGGTGCTGGCCAATACCAGCTATACCCAGGCCGAGCAGCATATCCGCCAGTATCTGGAAGCACTTATTTTTCAGGGGCAGATCATCGGTCGCGAGTTTCCGACCTATTTAGCGGATACGCACTTTTGCAGCCGGGTGATTTTGTCTGCTCAGGATGCATTGCAACCGAAACACCATAGCCAGCGTGGCCAGAAAGCACTGCAGGCACTGGCCAATGCTGGCCTTGGTTATCCGAAACTGCAGCTGCTGGGGCAGGATTTGATGTCCAGCGAAACCGATCCCTGCACGGAGCCACCAGGCTATATTCTGTTTACCAACTTTGCAGAGCAGGTTTCGCCACTGCGCTGCAGTGCTGATTTTGCACCAGTTCCCTTGTTTCGTCTGGGCAGCCTGAATGGAGAAGACTTCGAAGCGCTGATCCGCTGGCAACTGCAGTATCAGGCTCTGGATGAAATTCAGA
>SKGJ01000148.1 GCA_007117525.1 Alkalimonas sp. | reverse complement strand
TTCTGGTAGGCGCTGCACCTGACCACTTTTGGCCGCGGCTTTGTCTTGTTGGTACAGCCAATAGGTAAAGAGGCTGGCTTCGATGTACAAAATGGGCAGTACGTAAGGCAGGCTGCCAAACAGCAAGGCAATGATCAGCAGCATTAAGAAACCACTGCGAAAATACAAAGAGACATCTTCGGCGTAATCCAAATTGATGCTCTGGCTGACTTTATTGGCGGGCGCTTGTTGTTTGTGGGGCTCTATAAACTGCAGCGAGGTGGCGATGGGGCGGCCACGTTTGTCTTTTCCGGGCGCAAAGCGAAGCTCGTCGCCAAGCTCAGGGCGAGCGGACTTACTGACGAAGTCGCGGATGTGAAAAAACAGCTTTTGCTGGCTCTGTTGGCAGACCAGGAAACCAAAGCCTTTCACATCCTGCCAGAACACGACCCGCCCGGTGCGCGCTTGTTCTGATTGCTGCATGGCTTGTGCATCCTCACTGAGCATTCTGCTTTGAGTGTATCAGAAGCCGACAGTGTTGTGTCAGTTTTTTGAGAGTGTTCCGCGTTCGGTTAGATGCTGCTCGGGGATCATGTGTTTGTGTAAAACTGCAAATACAATAACTTTTTCAGTTTTACAGATGTAGTAAATAACATGACTTTGGCAGGGAAAACTATATGCCTCCTGCCTGACATCTGGACGATGGGTGCCGAGCCTTGGGTGCTCTGCAAGCATTGAAAAACTATCAGTAAGCTTAGTGAGGTAAAGGTTTGTTTGTAACTCACCCCAATGTGACAAACTAAACCTTCTTATTTGGTGGATGTCAGCTTTTGCTTCCGGGGTAAGCTCATATCCACTCAATCAAAGTCTCCTGCCAGCAGCTGCTCCATAAACTTAGCTCCATCCGAGGTCTGGGTTTCATCGATACTGGCCGCTCGAAGTTTTAAAAGCTCAAGCTTTAGTGCATTGATGCTTTCAAACTCTTCAGCTGAAATCATAACCGCAATGGCTTTGCCATTTTTATTGATGCCTACCGGGTTAGCTTGAGCTTTGAGCAGCAGGGAACCAAAGTGTGTTTTCGCCTCATTTGCAGTAAGAATTTCCATAGTTTAAACCTGTAGAGGAATTTGCATCAATTATGGTCGAAACGTTCGATTTGGGCAATTTGCAACCGCATCGACAAATCAATGGCCTGCACATGCTTGGTCAGGGCGCCGGAGGAAATATAATCGACGCCGGTGGCGGCCAGTTCGCGCAGACGCTCGCTGGTGATGTTGCCGGAGACTTCCAGTTTGGCTTGCTGCCGGTTGATGGCAACGGCCTGCTGAATATCGGCCAGGCTGAAGTTATCCAGCATAATGATATCGGCACCGGCGGTCAGTGCCTGTTGCAGCTCAACCAGGTTTTCGACTTCCACTTCAACCGGCTTGCCAGGGAAGTTTTGCCGGGCCTGCGCCACAGCCAGGTCGATGCCACCGGCGGCGGCGATGTGGTTTTCTTTAATCAAAAAGGCATCGAACAAACCGATGCGGTGGTTTTGACCACCACCACAGAGCACGGCGTATTTTTGCGCCAGTCGCAGCCCGGGAATGGTTTTGCGGGTATCCAGCAGTTGGGTATGGCTGCCAACCAGTTGCTGCACATAATGGTCGGTGGTGGTGGCGGTGCCACTTAAGCTTTGCAAAAAGTTCAGTGCGGTGCGCTCACCGGTTAGCAAGCTGCGGGCTTTGCCCTGCAAGCGGCACAGCAGTTGATTGGGGGCGATGCTGTCGCCATCTTGCACCTGCCAGTCCAGTTGCACGGCAGGGTCCAGCTGGGCAAAGACTTCATTGACCCAGGCGATGCCACAGACGATGGCGGCTTCGCGGCTGATGATGGTGGCACTGGCTTGCTGGCTGGCCGGGATCAGGCTGGCGGTAATATCGCCCTGCTCAACCGGCAGGTTGCCAAGATCTTCGGCCAGGGCTGCCGCAACGGAGGCGCGGATATGATGGTGCAGTTCTGCAGAAATGGTCATCGACATAGGGTTAGCGCTGTATCAGAGTCAGTTGGTTGGCTTGTTGGTTGAATTCTAACTGGTTCAGGGCGCTCATGCCTAATAAAATCTCGGTACCGGACAGATTGGGCACGATGCTGGCTTCGACCTGATAGAGCCGGATATCGCCCAGTTGCAGTTCGTCGATCCGGCTGCGCCAGGCGTCGGCGATGCCATTGGCGGTCATCACCTGAATGCGCTGGCCGCGTGGCAGGCCCAGCCGGCGTGCTGCCTGTTCGGAAACCGCGACGGTGGTGGCGCCGGTATCCAACATAAAATCGGCTGCCTTACCGTTAATCAGAGCTGTGCCGACATAATGGCCCGAACGGTTGCGCAGCAAGGTGGTGCGCACTTCTCCCTGACTGCCATGCACACTGTGCAGCTGCTGATTCGGGTTCTGCTGGCCTTGCAGGTAGCCGTGAAACCACCACACCAGCAGCCCTAACAGGCAGAGCCAGGCCAGGATGGTAAAGCCTCTGCTTAGATGTTCTGTGGATTCAACAGGTTGCTTTTCTGTCATGCCAATTCTCTTCTGCACTCGACCAGTGCTATGATACGGGTAAATGCGCCAATGCCAACGGAAT
>SKGJ01000297.1 GCA_007117525.1 Alkalimonas sp. | reverse complement strand
CTGGCCGCACTTCCAACTGGCGAACGCTGTCGTCGGCCTTCAGCAGGGCTTGGACAGTGCTCTCAGCATGGCTGCTGTGGAGGATGCAAAGGCCTTGATCGCGCTGCAGCTGCTGAACACCGGGCAGCGACTGCAAAGCTTGATCACTCAAAGTGCTTTCGCACTGAATGACTTTGTAGCGGGTTAAGGCTTTCAGTTCAGCCGGGCTGCCGCTGGCCACGACCATGCCTTGATTGAGCACGGCAATCCGATCCGCCAGTTGCTCGGCCTCTTCCAGATAGTGGGTAGTGAGCACCACGGCGACGCCTTGTTGTTTAAGCTGGCGTACTTGCTGCCACAAAGCACGCCTTGCTTCGACATCCATACCAAGGGTTGGCTCATCCAGAAACACCAGTTTGGGTTTGGCAGCCAATGCCAGAGCGAACAACAAGCGCTGCTGCTGGCCACCGGATAAATGGCCAAAGCGCTGCTTGCTGTGTGCTTCCAACCCGGCCAGCTTTACCAACTCTGATGCGCTGTAGCCATGGACATAGTAGCTGCTGAATAAATCGCACTGTTCAAACACGGTAAGATTGGCGCTCAGGCTGCCAATTTGCATCATCACGCCGAGCTGTTGGCGTAAGTCGCTGCTGCGGCTGTTGCCTTGTTGCCGCTCACCCAAGATATGAATATCGCCTCTGTCTGCTTTAACCAAGCCCAAAATGGTGGCGATTAAGGTGGTTTTGCCAGCCCCGTTTGGGCCCAGGATACAGAGCACTTCACCGCCTCTAAGCGTCATATCGACATCCGTCAGCACTGTTTTTCCAGCATAGACTTTGGCCAGGTGTTTCACATCAAGTGCGAGCATCTCCCTTACTCCCCTTGCATGCGATGGCTACGAAGAAATTTCGTGATCTGCTGGTTCAGCCACTCAGGCGCATCGGCCATAATGAAATGCTTGGAATTTTCCGCAAAAGCAAAGTGATGATACTGCACCGGTGCATTCGCCAGTTGGTCTGCAAAGTTTTGCTGGACCTGCTCGGGCGTGCTGTAAGGTGCACCATGTTGCAGAGCGCCCAACGTCAGCACAGGCACGCGGATATTGCTTAATTGTGGTCTTAAGTCAGCTTGCATCAATTCGCCCATCACGCGGCCTGAGGTCATGCCATCGGAGCGGAGCATGTCGTTGACAATACGCTGATGCCAGCTTTCGTTGTTGGCCATTCCTTGTGCCATGGCCATAGGGTCAAAACTCGCCAAAGCATTTTGAGAGCTGTTCTCATTGGGTGCACTGGCAGCAGCTTGCGCAAAAAGCGCCCCCAATGCCGGTAAGCCGTCTACGTTCACTGCCCCGCCGATAGCCTCGGGCGCCGTTGCGGCTAATGCCAGTGCCAGATAGCCACCCAGAGAATGGCCAATGACTACAGGTTTATCCAGTTGCCGCTCTTGGATATAACGCAAAATCGCCTGTTGCTGGCTGGACAAGAAGCCATGCGCCCAAGCCTCGTCCGTCAGCGGTGCCACTCCGCCAAAGCCTGCCAAGGTGAGCACATGCAGTTGATAGTCTGCCTGCAATGCCTCGACAGTGCTATGCCAGACCTCACCGGAAGAAGCCAGGCCGGGAATCAGAATGATGGCTGGGCCTTCTCCGGACACCGTCACATTAAAACATGCACAGCCTGCTTGCTCTGCCTCGATGATGGTTTTTGATTGAGTCACACTCGCTGGGACGGCTAATGAAGGCAGGCTAACCAAAGCGCCGGTTAACCCTAAAGTCAGAGTCAGGGTACGAACTGCGATGTTGAATGATTTCATGGTAAATGCCTCATGCTGGTTTGTCTGGCTTCGATGAGGCTAGTCTAGGCCGATGGTATCGATTGCACAGCTAACGCTTGTCACCCATAACGGATGACAAATGCCATGCTGTCGTATGACTATTGTCACTGGAGCAGTCGCAGCCATTGTGCGTACACTGTTGGCAGGCAGGCTAGGGAGAACCAGATGCAATCCTTCGATAAACTGGAAACGAAACTCAGCTGGGTTTATCTGATCAACCTGGTGTTCTTTGTTATTCCCTTGTTTACCATGCGCTTTGAGCCTTGGCAGTACCTGGCTATGGCTGCAGCTTTGCTGGTTTTTCTTTATTGCTTTTTTTGGGCTTATCGTTGCAACCGCTATGGCATGCACAAGCCCATTGCCGGAATTGTGGCAGTTGCTACCTTGATCACGCCGATAAACTATGGTGCTATCGCTTTTTTTGCCTATGCCGGCTTTTTTATTGGTTTTGCCTACAGGTTGCAGCGTTATTTGTTGCTTATGGCATTGCTGATCGTGCTTTTGGTGTTGCTGTATATCGTGCTGAGTATTCACTGGAACTTGTTTTTGCTAATGGGGGTCCCGGTTGTGGTGGGCGTTAGCCTGTTAGGCCGTGTTGAGCAAGCGAAGCAGCGGCACCGTATGGCAGAGCAACGAAGCGCCGATGAAATTAAACAGCTGGCAACCATGGTTGAGCGGGAGCGGATTGGCCGCGATCTGCACGATATTTTGGGGCATACCTTGTCCAGCATTATTTTAAAAGCCGATTTAGCTGAAAAGCTGCTGGCGCACCAACAAGCAGAGG
>SKGJ01000027.1 GCA_007117525.1 Alkalimonas sp. | reverse complement strand
GACGCATATAGGTCGATTTACCGCCCATATTGGGGCCGGTCACCAGCAGCATGCGCTGCGCCGGCGAGAGCTCGAGCGGGTTGGCAATAAAAGGTTCACTCAGCACCTGCTCCACCACCGGGTGCCGTCCCTGTTCAATTTGAATACCGATGGCATTCTGCAGCTCGGGCCTCTGGTAATTCAGCGCATCGGCCCGTTCGGCGAAATTGCTTAACACATCCAGTTGCGACAAGGCGGCTGCCAGTTGCTGCAGAGCTTCGAGTTGTGGCAGAATTTGATCGAACAGGGCGTCGTACAGCTGCTTTTCCAGTGCCAGCGCCTTGCTTTGACTGCCGAGTACCTTGTCTTCGTACTCTTTTAACTCTGGAATAATAAAACGCTCGTTGTTTTTCAGTGTTTGGCGACGAATGTAGTCGGCCGGAACCTTGTGATCCGAGCCGCGGCCAATCTCAATGTAGTAGCCATGCACCTTGTTAAAACCAACTTTGAGCGAGCTGATGCCGGTGCGCTCTTTTTCCCGGATCTCCAGCTGCTGCAAATAGTCGGTGGCGCCGGTAGCCAGCGCCCGCCAGTGATCCAGCTCGTCGTGGTAACCTGATGCTATCACGCCGCCGTCGCGGATCAGCACCGGCGGTTGTTCGACAATGGCTTGTTCCAGCAGAGTGCAAAGCTCCGGCAAAGGCTGCACTTGTTGCTGCAGCTCAGTGAGCAAAGCGCAGTGCCAGCTGCTTGCCAGTGGCTGCAGACTTGGCAGTTGCTGCAGAGCCTGACGCAACCGGGCAAAGTCGCGCGGCCGGGCCGAGCGCAGTGCCAACCGGGCAATCACCCGCTCGATATCGCCAATCTGCTTCAGCTGAAGCTGCAGCTCCGGGTAGCTGTCGCTCAGCTCACTGACAGCCTGCAATCGCTGTTCAACGCGTTGATGTTGCCGAAGTGGTGCCTGGATCCAGCGCTGCAATAAGCGGGATCCCATTGCGGTTTGGGTCTGATCCAGCACATCCAGCAGGGTATGCTCCCGACCACCGGCCAGATTTTGCGTCAGCTCCAGATTACGACGGGTAGCGGCATCCAGCACAATGTAATCATCGCCTTGCTCTTTGGCGATGGCGCGAAGATGCGGCAACTGGCTGCGCTGGGTGTCCTTGACGTACTGCATCAAACAGCCCGCCGCCATCAGGCCAGCCGGAGCATCCTCCACCCCAAAGCTCAGTAAATCCTTGGTACCAAACTGCTGGCACAATAAACGGCGGGCGGTTTCTATTTCAAACTCCCAGGCCGGACGGCGACGATTGCTGCAGCGAGACGGCAGCAGCTGTTGTGCTAACAGTTCCTCGCTGTACAACAGCTCGGCCGGTTGCAGTCGCTGCAGCAAGGCCTGCACATCGCTGTCGTTGTCGAGCTGCTGCAGCAAAAAGCGGCCACTGGCTAAATCCAGCCAGGCCACACCAAACTGATTTTTGTGCTGCACCAGGCAGGCCAGCAGGGTATCGCGCCGCTCTTGCATCAGGGCTTCATCGGTGACGGTGCCTGGGGTCACAATGCGTACGACCTGACGCTCAACCGGACCTTTGCTGGTGGCCGGATCGCCAATCTGCTCGCAGATGGCAACCGACTCGCCCAGCTGTACCAGCCGGGCCAGGTAGGACTCAACGGCATGGTAGGGCACACCAGCCATCGGGATCGGTTGACCACCACTTTGACCGCGTTTGGTCAGCGAGATATCCAGCAAGCGGGCTGCTTTTTTCGCATCGTCGTAAAACAGCTCGTAAAAATCACCCATACGGTAGAACAGCAGAATGTCCGGGTGCTGGGCTTTTAAGCCCAGATACTGTTGCATCATCGGGGTGTGGGCACTGGCAGCTTGCCCCAAAGTGGTGGTGGACGGCATAATAGCGTTACATTCCTTGCATCTGGATCACTGATGAACAAAGTCACCGACACCTTGCAACTGGCACAGACGCTGGGCCAGTTATTAAAAGCGCAAAAGCGGATGGTGACGGCGGCGGAATCCTGTACCGGCGGTGGCTTGGCTTACAGCCTGACCGCTGTGGCCGGTAGCTCTGCGTATCTGGACCGCAGTTTTGTCACCTATAGTAACAAATCAAAACAGCAATTATTAGCGGTGGATGCGCAAACTCTGCAGCAGCATGGTGCTGTTAGCCTGCAAACGGTGCAGGAAATGGCGGCAGGTGCCGCCAAAGCGGCAGAAGCTGATTTGGCGATTGCGATTTCCGGTATCGCCGGGCCTGATGGCGGCTCCGAGCACAAGCCGGTAGGCACGGTTTGTTTTGCCTTTTGGCTGGATGGCATCTGCACCAGCAATCAGCAACACTTTGCCGGCGACCGGACGCAGATTCGCCAGCAAGCCATCGATTTCGCGCTGCAACAAAGCATCCGGCTGTTGACAGCGGCTTCAAACTAAACTACTGTATGCTCATACAGCATTCAGCCCAATCCAATTTTTCGGGAGTCATCAATGGACGACAATAAACAAAAAGCGCTGGCCGCCGCCTTAGGCCAAATTGAACGTCAGTTCGGTAAAGGCTCGATTATGCGGCTGGGCGACAGCACAGCGCTGGATATTGCCTCTGTTTCGACCGGCTCG
>SKGJ01000363.1 GCA_007117525.1 Alkalimonas sp. | reverse complement strand
CTGAGGGTTGATGATCTGCATAAAGCCGATGTTGGCGCGCTCCGGGAAGCGCTCATGCAACTCGAATAAAGGCCCCAGAATATCAACCGCGGCGGTATCCAGTTGGTCAACAATGGTAACCGCATGGGGATTGCCCATTGAGACCACCCCTGCCAGCAAGGTTTGATCGTCGGCCCGCAGAATGTAGGTGGTTTCCTGTTTGTTGGCTTTAAACGGTATGCGATCCGGTTCCAGCTGCGGCACACCCATATTGACTGTGACCTGGCCATCTTGTTCCACCAGCAGCTGAATGGTGCCCGACTTGGTGCTGACGCCGATTTTGTGTTTGTTGGTCAGGCCGCGGCTACGGACAAAGCGGGCGAAACAGCGGGCGCCATTGCCGCATTGTTCCACTTCGGAGCCATCGGCATTGAAAATGCGGTAATGGAAGTCCAGATCCGGATCATAGGGTGGCTCGACCATCAGCAGTTGATCAAAGCCAATGCCAAAGTTGCGATCGGCCAGCCGGCGAATTTGCTCTGGCGTGATGTAGACATTGTTGCTGACGTTGTCCACCACCATAAAGTCGTTGCCAAGACCGTGCATCTTGGAAAAGTGCAGCACAGTCCCGCGTTTGTCATGACGCTGCGCTGTCATGGGAGCGTTTGTTCGCCGCGCCATAAATCCTGCCATAGTTCACGTTGCCGGATCAGATGGCAGTTGCCACCATCCACCAGTACTTCGGCCGCCCGGGGCCGGCTGTTGTAATTGGAGCTCATGGTAAAACCATAGGCTCCGGCTGAGCGGACCGCCAGCAAATCGCCTTCGGCAATCGCCAGATCGCGGTCTTTGCCGAGAAAATCACCGGTCTCGCAGACCGGGCCCACCACATCGTAGCGCTGGGTTGCACGGTCGCTTTGTTGCTGCACCGGCACAATGGCTTGCCAGGCGCTGTACAGTGCCGGCCGGATTAAGTCGTTCATGGCGGCATCGACAATGGCAAAGTTTTTTTCCTGACCTGGCTTTAAGTACTCCACCCGGGTCAGCAACACGCCGGCATTGGCCATAATGGCCCGGCCCGGTTCAAAAATCAGCGTCAGCTCCGGGTAGCGCTGCAAGCGTTCGACCACAGCAGCGGCGTACTCGCTGGGGTGCGGTGGGGCTTCATCCTGATAACGGACACCCAAGCCGCCACCGACATCAATGTGTTGCAAGCGGATCCCAAGGCCAGCCAAACGGTCAATCAATGCCAATAGCTTGTCCAGCGCATCCAGAAAAGGCTGGGTTTCGGTGAGCTGCGAGCCAATGTGGCAGTCGACGCCGACCACCTGCAAGTGGGAAGCGGCAGCTGCTTGTTGGTAGATGCGCTCGGCATCATTGATATCGATGCCAAACTTGTTGGCTTTCAGACCGGTTGAAATGTACGGGTGGGTTTTGGCATCGATGTCCGGATTGACCCGGATGGAAACCGGTGCCACTTGATCCAGCGACTGGGCCACCTGCTGCAGGCGCATCAGTTCGGCTTCCGACTCGACATTGAAGCACTTGATGCCCAGTTGCAGCGCATAACGCATTTCGTCGGCGGTTTTGGCCACTCCAGAAAAGACCACTTTTTTTGGATCGCCGCCGGCAGCGATGACCCGGCGCAACTCACCTTCGGACACGATGTCAAAACCGGAACCCAGCCGGGCCAGTACATCCAGAATAGCCAGATTGCTGTTGGCTTTGACGGCATAACAGATCAAATGGGGGTGCCCTTTGGCGGCATCGGCAAAGGCATGATAATGCCGTTCGATGGTGGCCCGGGAGTAGACATAACAGGGGGTGCCGTAATGACTGGCAATGTCTGTTAAAGGCACGTCTTCAGCAAAAAGCTGCTGCTCACGGTAATTAAAATGGTCCATATGGCTCGCTCTGAGAAACAAAGTTGTTGGTTTTTTCAGGAGGTTCGCTTGGCTCTTCTGCGACAGTTTCCGGCGGTTGTGGTAAGGTAAGAGGACCTTTTTGGCCACAGGCTGTGAAGGCCAGCAAAGCCACCGCGACCAGGGCGAAACGGGAAACAAGCAAACGAGTTCGGTAAGCTGGATGCATGATGATGTATTTCATAAATTGCCAGACACTCTATAATCGCATCCTTAGCCGCAAAAGCAAACAGCTGACGCTATGAATGATCGCGAATAGGCTGAATTCGTTGGCTGAAACCTGTGCACACCGACCGGCGGCTAGCCGGGTGGGTCCCGGTTAGTCCGGACTTTGCGACGAACCGCCAGTACAACGACTGGCATAGCTACTCAAGATGAGCCAATGTTATGACAACACTTCCTTTTGTCGATACACCCAGCCAGGGGCCATGCCAGAGCGTGGTGGTCTGGCTGCACGGTTTGGGTGACTCAGGTCATGGGTTTGCCCCCATAGTGCCAGAGCTGCGCTTACCAGCTGATGCCGGTATTCGTTTTGTTTTTCCGCATGCGCCGGTTCAGCCGGTCACCATCAATGGTGGCATGGAAATGCGTGCTTGGTACGACATTAAAAGTATGGACTTATTGAGCCGGGCCGACGAAGCCGGTGTTCGTGATTCTGCGGCCAAGGTACAGCAGTTGCTGGATAGCCTGATCGCCGAAGGCATT
>SKGJ01000425.1 GCA_007117525.1 Alkalimonas sp. | reverse complement strand
CAGACGGAGTGCCAGAAAGTAACTACTTCAGCACCCGCAGTAAATTGCTAAAATCATCCGTCCACTGAATGGCTGGGTTCAGCGGGGTCGGCCAGTTGCCTGCCGCCTGCTGAATCGCTTCTTGCCGGATAAAATCCTGATTCGTGGTGAGCAATACCCATTCGGTCGCCGCCGGGTTTTGGCTATCGGCCGGGGTATGAAAAAACAGCGCCTCCAGCCCAAAGTGATGGGCGTGATTGCGCACCACCGAGGTCAAGTCCAGGTAGTTGTTCGAGATATGCACCGCCAATACGCCATCGGCGCGCAAATGCTGCAAATACAACGCAAAGGCTTCGCGGGTCAGTAAATGCTGCGGGATGGCATCGCTGCTAAAGGCGTCCAGCACCAGCACATCAAACTGCTGGCTGCCCTGCTGCTGCAACTGCTGTTGCAGCACTAAGCGGCCATCCCCCAGCAACACCTCAATGGTCGCAGCGCTATCGGCCAGATAACTAAAGTGCTGCTGCGCCGTGCTAATCACCGCTGGATTCAGCTCGTAGAACTGAATGCGATCCTCAGCCTCACCATAGACCGCCAGGGTGCCGGCTCCCAGACCGACCATGCCAAAATGCCGGCCTGCGTTTTTCGTGCCATCCGATGCGCTAAGCTCCGGTTGATGATACTGCAGCGCCAGCGCCACGCCCGTACCAGGCCGGTAGTAGCTTAGCGCTTGCTGCCGTTTATCCTCAGCCAGATACTGAGCGCCATGGCTGGTGGTACCATCAATCAGAATGCGCTGTAACTCACCGGCCACTGGGATATCCCGCACCACCAGGCTGCCGTAGAAATTACGCTGCTGATGCACGGTAAACTGGTTCAGCAGCAAGTGCAGCCAAATCGCCAACAGCGCAAAACTTGCTGCGCCTCCCAACCAGGCGACTTTTCGCCACAGCACCAGTTGACGCTGCCAGGGCAGCACAGCCAGCAGCAGGATAGCCAGCAAGACGACTGGGAATTCATGAAAATCGTTTAAAAGAGCTGGGGCTAAAAGATTAACCAACAAGCCGCCTAACACGCCGCCAAGTGCCATCGCCAGATAAAACCGGGTGAGCTGACTTGCTGCCGGCTTTAACCGTGCCAACTCGCCGTGACAGAGCATGCAGCCGCTGAACAGGATCAGCAAATACAAAGCCAGCTGCGAATAGAGGTCAAATAGCCGGCCGAAGTGGATCAGCACCAGCGACAGCACCAGACCAATGCCAAACAGGTACAGCCAGATAGCACGCTGATACCAGTGCTCGCGGTTAAATACCAGAATAAAGCTCAGCAGGTAGAGCGCTAGCGGCACCACCCACAAAAATGGCACTGGCGGTACGTTTTGCGTCAGTTGCTGCGTTACCGCCAGCAATAACACCACGCCCGCCGCCGATAAACTGAGCCAATAGCCCCATTGCCAGGTACTGGCAGCAGCAACAGCTTCAGAAGTAGCACTGGCCTTCGGCAACTGCCATCTAAGTAAGACCAATAGCAACAAAGCCAGACCAGTAAAGCCCCATTGCCAGCCGAAAAACTGCAACGACAATGGCAGCCAAGGCTCAACGATAAAAGGGTAACTGAGCAACGCCCCCAACGAGCCAACGTTGGATAAGGCATAAAGTCGGTAAGGCGAGCGCAGTGGGAAACGATCGGCAAACCAGCGCTGCACCAGAGGAGCACTGGCCGCAATCACCAACAACGGCAAACCAAACAACAGCAGCAGCCAACTTAAGATGCTCAGCAAAGGATACGCGGATGGTTCAGGCGCTGAGACGGCACTGCCAGCCCACCACAACCAAAGCAGCGCCAACAGCACCAGGCTGCCGTGCACAGTGCGTTGCTGCTGCAAACTCAGCCTGTGGGTCAGCCAATGCGCATAGCTGTACCCGGCCAGCAGCATCAGTTGAAAGAACAGCATGCAGGCAGTCCAGACTGCAGCGCCACCGCCGTAATAAGGCAGCAACCAGCGCGCTGCCAGCGGCTGGATCAGAAACAACAACAAGGCACTGAGGAAAATGGTGATGGCAAATAAAGGCACAGCTGCATCCGGCTGGTTTTACAAGGCGCTCAGCCTAGCTAAAGCCAGCTCAGACTGCAAGCCTGTTCAGACCAGCAACAAAAAACCAACAGGGCCTTGGTTGCTTACCAGCCTTCAGGTAGACTTGGCGGGTTTGTATTCACCCTCATAACAAAAAGGTCTTTCCATGAAGAAAGCATTTAAGGTCCCTCATACCCTCACGCTGCTGTTTAGCATGATGATCGTGGCCATGATCGCCACCTGGATCGTGCCACAAGGTTTCTTTGATACCGCCCTAACCGATACCGGCCGCACGGTCGTGGTCCCCGGCACCTATACCCTGGCGGAAGAGCGGGAGCTGCTTACCCCCTGGCAACTGCTGACCGCCGTACCCCGCGCTTTTGCCGCAGCGCAAGACATTATCTTTTTTGTCTTTATCGTTGGTGGTGTGCTGGCGGTGGCCCGTAGAACCGGCACCGTCGATGCGCTGATTGGCCGCTTGCTGGAAAAACACAGTGACGCCCCGCATAAATTGATTTTTATGGTGATCTTCTTTTTCTCACTGGCCTCTGGTG
>SKGJ01000242.1 GCA_007117525.1 Alkalimonas sp. | reverse complement strand
TTGGTGTCGGTAATTGTGCCTTGCTTTAATGCGCAGCACACCATCGGTACTGCCCTTGGCAGTTTGCTGGCGCAAAGCTGGCCGCGGTTGGAGATCATCGTGGTGGATGATGCCTCCAGCGACGATTCGGTGGCTGTGGTCAAGCGCTGGGCGCAGCAGGATGCTCGGATTCGGCTGGTGCAACAGCCCGAAAATCAGGGGGCTTACGCGGCCCGCAATGCCGGCCTGGCACTGGCCAAAGGCAGTTTCCTGACCACCCACGACAGCGACGATTGGTCCCATCCGCAAAAAATTGAATACCAGCTGCAAGCCCTGCTGGCGCAGCCCAAAGCTCAGGCATCGATATCGCATTGGGTGCGAACCAGTGCCGAGCTGGTGTTTGAGCGCTGGCGTCCCGAGCCGGGCTGGATTTACCGCAACACCTCGTCCTTGATGTTTCGGCGCAAAGTGTTTAAGCAGCTGGGCTTTTGGGACCGGGTTTCGGTCAATGCCGATACCGAGTACCTGGAGCGGTTGCTGGCGGCCTTTGGCCCAAAGGCCATCATCGATGTGCTGCCCGGCATTCCGCTGTCCTTTGGCCGCAGCGACGCCGGCTCACTGACCCAGCAAAGCCGTACCCACCTTCGCACCCAGTTTGTTGGCGTGCGGCAGCGTTATCTGGCCGCAGCCCGGGCCTGGCATGCCAGTGCCCGCTGTGCCAAAGATCTAAAATTACCGCAGTTTCCAACTAGCTTTGCCTTTGCTGTACCGGCCCTGATGTGCCGTGGCACCAAGGCGCAGCGCGAAGCGCGGCAACTGGCACTGCTGCGGCAAAGCGCCTTATTCGATGCCAGTTGGTATGGCAGCAACTATGCCGATGTGACTGCGGCGGGGATGGATCCGGCGCTGCATTATTTGCGTTATGGCGGCCAGGAAAATCGCGATCCCGGCCCGGACTTTAGCAGCAGCGGCTACCGACTGCTGCAGCCGATAGCTGCCGATGCCAATCCGCTGCTGCATTATTTAGAAAGCATGGAAGAAAGCTTAGAGAGCTTAGAAGAAAGCGCAGAGCTTGCCGCCGATTACGGCACGGTGCAGCAAGCTGGCCACTGTGCTGTGCAGCCGGATAAACCCTGGCTGATGCTGGTGGCCCATGCTGCCGGGCCTGAACTCTATGGCGCCGAGCGCAGCTTGCTCGATGTGCTGGACGCACTGCAGCAGCTTGGTTGCAATGTATTGCTGACCTTGCCGGGCAGTCGTTGCCCGGACTATTTCCAGCAGCTTGCTGCCCGGGTACAACAGCTGGCGGTGCTGCCCTATGGCTGGTGGCACGACGGGCATCCCGAAAGCCCGCAGACCATTGCGCGCTTTGCGGCTTTGCTAAAGCAGTACCGGGTGCAGCTGTGTTACTGCAATACTCTGGTGCTGTCGGCGCCGCTTTACGCCGCGCGCCAGCTGTTGGTGCCGACAGTGGTGCATGTGCGCGAGTTGCCGGAAGCCGATCCTGCGTTGTGTCAGCAGTTGGGAGCCGATGCCGGCCGGATCCGGCAGCATTTGCTGGCGCTGGCCGATGGCTTTATTGCCAACTCGAAACGGACGGCTGCCTATCTGGACGCACCGGAGCGCACCCGGGTCGTGCCGAATGTGGTCGATACCGCACGTTTTGCTGCCATTGCGCCCCGAGCGCAACAAACGCCGCTACGGCTGGGGATGCTGAGCAGCAATTTGCCGAAAAAAGGGCTGCAGGACTTTATCCGGTTAAGTCAGTTGCTGGCCGAGCAGGCACAGGATATCGAATGCTGGCTGTTTGGCCCGGACAACGACCATGTGGCGCAGTACCAGGCTGAGCAGGCTGCCGGGTGGTTACCGCCGTCGCTGATTTTTGCCGGCTACAGTCCAAGCCCTGAAGCGGCTTTGGCCGAGCTGGATATCGTGGTTAATTTATCGCACTTTGAAGAGTCGTTCGGTCGTACCGTACTGGAAGCCATGGCGGCAGGGCGCTGCGTGATTGCCTATCAGTGGGGTGCCTTGCCTGAGCTGATTGAACACAACCAAACTGGCATCCTGGTGCCCTTTGGCCAGGTTGATGCCGTGGCCGGGCAGGTGGTGCGTTTGAGTCAGCAGCCGGAGCTGAGAAAGCAATTGGCTCTGGCCGCCCAGCAACAGGCTTTGGCCAATTACAGTCAGCAAGCCTTGCAGCAGCAGCTGGGCCAATGGCTGGCTGAGCAAGGCTTTGGGGATAAGCGGCCGCAAGCAAGGAACGAGGATGTCTGAGTCTGTTTCAGCAGTGAATAATTCCGCATGGCAACTGGACACTGCCCAATGGTTGCCACAGCAGCAATGTTGGGCCGGTGATGCCGACAGCCGCATTGTGCTTGAGCTCCCGAAAGCCGGGCGCTTTTTGGCGCTATCGGCCTGCATCCGGGTGCTGGATGAGCCAGCCGCTTTAATGCTCCATGTCGAGACGACAACGGAGGTTCAGGTTTTTCCTTTGCCCAGCTCCTTGCAAGGCAAGGTGGCGGAGGTTTTTGCTCTAGCCAGTCCTGCTCGTCGTATTTGGATCCAGCCGCTGCAGGCGGCTGGCCGTTTTGAGCTCAGCGAGCTTCAATGCCAAAGGCTGCCCTACTGG
>SKGJ01000416.1 GCA_007117525.1 Alkalimonas sp. | reverse complement strand
CCGCTCCAGCCGGCCGGCATCCTGTTGGTTCAACAGCAGTTGGGTGTAATCGTGCTGGCCGAGTTGGTAAGCACTGCGAAGCTGGGCTGCCAATTGCTGTTGCTGCTCAGCAAAGCGCTGCACCAGCTGTTGTTGCTCATCCTGCAGCTCAGTTAAACGCCGCTCAGTTTTTGACAAAGCCTGTTGTTGTTGGCGTACTTGTTGACTGGCTTCTGCCAGCGTCCGGTCAGCGCGTTGCAGCTGTTGCTCGGCCCGCTGCAAAGCCTGCCGTTGTTGCTGGACTTGCTGTTCGGTTTGCCGAATGGTTTTTTGCAATTCTGCCAGCTCTTGCTCCGAGCTAACCCGCGGGTCGGCGCTGACCGATGTCAGCACCAGGCAGGCACAGCAAAGGCCCACTAAGGTCAACGCAGAGCGCGGCATTGGCATGGGTTACTGCAGTTCAAACAAACTGTGTCCGGTCATTTCGGCCGGAATATCCAGATCCATCAAACGCAGCATGGTGGGGGCAATATCGCTTAAAATGCCCTTTTTTGCAGCCTTGGCGGGGCGGCCGACGTAAATCAGCGGAACCGGGCAACTGGTGTGGGCGGTATGGGCCTGACCGGACTCATGGTCGCTCATTTGCTCGGCGTTGCCATGGTCGGCAGTGATTAAGCACTCACCACCGACTTGCTGCAAGGCCTCGACCACCCGGCCAATGCAGTGATCGACAGCCTCAACCGCTTTGATGGCTGCTGGCAGGATGCCGGTATGGCCCACCATGTCACCGTTCGGGTAGTTGCAGACAATGACATCGTATTGACCGCTGTGAATGGCATCGACCAATTGATTGGTCAGCTCTTCCGAGTTCATTTCTGGCTGTAGATCGTAGGTCGCTACTTGGGGTGACGGTATCAGAAGACGCGATTCGCCTTCAAATTCCTGTTCACGGCCGCCACTGAAAAAGAAGGTCACATGGGCGTACTTTTCGGTTTCTGAAATACGCAGCTGAGTCTTGTGGTGTTTAGCCAGCCATTCACCCAGCACGTTATCCAGGCTTTCTGGTGGGAAGGCCACTGGTGCATCCAGTTCTTTGGCGTACTCGGTCAGCATGGTAAATTGGCTGAGCGCGGGCTGTTGGCCGCGTTCAAAGCCAGCAAAGTCCCGATTGATAAAGGCCTGAGTCAGCTGCCGCGCCCGGTCGGCACGAAAATTCATAAAAATCAGGCTGTCGCCATCTTGCATCCGAATCACATCGCCTTTTGCATTGGTGATGGCGGTTGGCTTGACGAATTCATCGTTTTCATCCCGCTGGTAGGCTTGCTGCAAAGCGCTAAGGGCGTCGCAGCTTTGAAAGTTGGCTTGTCCTCGGGTCAGCAGTTGATAGGCTTGTTCGACCCTATCCCAGCGATTATCCCGATCCATGGCATAGTAGCGTCCAACGATGGAAGCGATTTGGCCTTTGCCATGTTGTTCAAAGTAGTTTTGTACTTTTTGCAGCGAGGCTTCAGCGCTACGAGGCGGTGTGTCGCGGCCATCTAAAAAGGCATGCAAATACACCTGCTGCGCACCTTGGGCATGCGCCATTTCGAGCATGGCCAGCAAGTGTTCTTCGTGGCTATGCACACCGCCTGGAGATAGCAGACCCATAACATGCACTGCACCGCCTGCGGTGACGGCTTTGGCTACGGCTTGTTGCAGCACCGGGTTCTGCTGGAAACTGCCATCGTCGATGGCTTTGGTCACGCGGGTAAAATCCTGATACACCACCCGGCCTGCGCCTAAATTCACATGGCCGACCTCAGAGTTGCCCATTTGACCATGTGGTAGGCCGACATCCATGCCGGAACCGGAAATCAAGGTATGCGGGTAGTCTTGCCACAACCGGTCCATCACCGGAGTCCGAGCTTGAGCTATGGCATTGGCATCCACTTCTTCACGGTAACCCCAACCATCCAGAATCATCAATACTAACGGTTTTTTTGCCAGGCTCATGCTGTTGGTTTCTCCATCGGCTAGTGTCTCAGACTGAAGGCTGTATCTTACCCGTTTTTTCCGCTGACTGCAGCCCTCAAGCGGGGCCGATGGGGCTGTTTTATCCGTCTAAAGCGGGTATACTCGTGCTCTTTCTGTTGAGCAAGAGTGCAAGAGAGCGTCATGGAGCAGTGGATAGAGTTTATCGGCAACAACCTTCTGTTAAGCCTAATCTGGGCAGTGCTGGCTTTTATGCTGGTGTTCGGTATTGTCAGGTCCCGTTTGTCCAGCATCAAGCTGGTCAGCCCAACCGAACTGACCATGTTGGTGAATCGTCAGAATGCGGTGGTGGTGGATGTGCGTGCCGATGTCGACTTTGCCAAGGGACATATCACGGGTGCTAAACACATGCCTCTGAATGACCTGGTTCAAGGTAAAACCAAAGGCCTTGAAAAGCTGAAAAGCAACCCCATTATTGTGGTATGTCAGGCCGGCGTCTCTGCACAAAAAGCGGCTGCTGCCCTGCAAAAGCAAGGTTGTACCAGCGTGAGTGTATTGCAAGGTGGCATGAACAACTGGCAAGGCGCCAGTTTACCCGTTGTACGAAGCAAGTGAGGAATCGATGGCAGACGTTGTTATTTACACCAAGGCGTATT
>SKGJ01000376.1 GCA_007117525.1 Alkalimonas sp. | reverse complement strand
TTGAACAGCTATAAGCAGGTTACCTTATGTCCGATATGACCCCCAGAGAAATAGTGCACGAGCTGGATCGGCACATCATAGGCCAGCATCAGGCCAAACGCGCTGTTGCCATTGCGCTGCGAAACCGCTGGCGCCGGATGCAGCTGCCTGAAGCGCTGCGCCAGGAAGTGACGCCAAAAAACATTCTGATGATAGGCCCGACCGGTGTCGGTAAAACCGAAATTGCCCGCCGGTTGGCCAAGCTGGCCAATGCCCCTTTTATCAAAGTAGAAGCCACCAAGTTCACCGAGGTGGGCTATGTCGGCAAAGATGTCGAGAGCATTATCCGCGATCTGGCCGACAGTGCCGTCAAGATGCTGCGCGAGCAGGAAATCGCCAAAAACCAGTACCGGGCTGAAGAAGCCGCCGAAGAGCGTATTCTGGATGCACTGCTGCCACGCGCCCGTGACAACTGGCAAGACGATAAGCCAGCAGAAGACAGCAACACCCGCCAGGTGTTTCGCAAAAAACTGCGCGAAGGCCAGCTCGACGACAAAGAAATCGAGATTGACATAGCGCAGCCTCAACTGGGCATCGAAATCATGGCCCCACCGGGCATGGAGGAAATGACCTCACAGCTGCAAAGCATGTTTCAAAACCTCGGCACCGAGCGCAAGAAAAAACGCAAACTGAAAATCAAAGATGCCTTTAAACTGTTAACGGAAGAAGAGGCCAGCCGGCTGGTCAACCCGGAAGAGTTAAAGTTGCAGGCGGTTGAACTGGTCGAGCAAAACGGCATTGTTTTTCTCGATGAAGTCGACAAAATCTGCAAGCGGGAAAATGCCGGCGGGCCGGATGTCTCCCGCGAAGGGGTGCAACGCGATCTGCTGCCGCTCATCGAAGGCTGCACCGTCAACACCAAGCATGGCATGATCAAAACCGATCACATTCTGTTTATCGCTTCCGGCGCTTTTCAGATGAGCAAACCATCGGATCTGGTGCCTGAGCTGCAAGGCCGCTTGCCGATTCGGGTCGAGCTATCGGCGCTCACTGCCGATGACTTTGAGCGGGTATTGACCGAGCCTAAGGCTTCACTGACCGAACAAAGCATTGCCATGCTGGCGACCGAAGGGGTCAAGCTGGAGTTTACCAAAGATGGCATTCGCAAACTGGCCGATGCGGCTTTTCATGTCAATGAAAAGACCGAAAACATCGGTGCCCGTCGCTTGTACACCGTGATGGAGCGTTTGCTGGATGAAATCTCGTATGAAGCGGCCGATCATGCCGGTCAGACGGTAGTGGTTGATGGTGCTTATGTCGATCAGCATCTGGATGCCCTGGTGCAGGATGAAGACTTAAGCCGCTTTATCCTGTAGCCATGAGCAGCAGCCCCCAACTGACCAAGCTGCACTACCGAAAGCGCAGCAAGCAGCTGGAACTGCACTTTGCCGACGGCAGCACTGCCAGCCTGTCGGCCGAGTTTTTGCGGGTACACTCGCCCTCAGCCGAGGTACGGGGGCATGGCAAGCCGGTGCTGGTGCAGGGTAAAGCCCAGGTTGGCATCCACCAGCTGGAGCCAAGCGGTCACTATGGGGTCTGCATTCATTTTGACGATGGTCACCGCAGCGGCATCTACCATTTTGACTACCTGCACCAGCTGGCAAACCAACAGCAATTGTTGTGGCAGCAGTATCAACAACGTCTGGAAGAGGCCCAGGCGAAGCAGCAGCAGGTCCCTATTCGTTTTTTCGATGCCGACGCGCCGAAGTGAGCTGAATTTGGCGGCGCCCTCAATCGGGGGCTTTTCCATGCAGTCGCTGAAATGCTCGTTGCAAGCGTTGAATCAATGCCTCATCGGTGGCTTTGCTGGCAGCCAGGTAGGCGGTGGATCTGGATGCGGGGATCGACAGCAGCACTTGCACCGCATCGCCAAGCTGTTGGTTGCTGGCAGCTAAAGCCGAAACCATCTTCGGATTTTCCAGCACCGCATCCACCCGCCCATTCAGCAATAACCGCATCGCTTCATCGGTACTGGCGGTGTAAAAAATATCGAGCTGTTCCGCTTCTGGCAAATACTGCACAAAACGCAGCGCCACATGATCGCGCGGCACAGCCAACACCAGGGTATCGCCTTGCTGCAAGCGCTGTTGCAACGACGACCGCTGACTGGCTCGCACCAGCAGCGCGTGCTCAAAGCTCGCTATCGGCGCCACCCAATGAAACATCGCTTCCCGCTCTGGGGTACGGGCCAACGCATAAATCAACACATTGGGCTCAGACGATGCCAGTTGATAGGCCCTGGGCCAGGGGTAGATCGCAAAATCAGCGGTTAGTTCAGCCTCTTCCAGCAACTGGCGCACCCAAAGGGTGTTGCTGCCACTGACCTCACCGTTTTCCTGCACCTGGTAGGGTGCCATCGGTGAGGTCACAACTTTAAGTGGCTCAGCAAAAGCCCAGCTTGCCAATAAACTACAGAGTACCAGCCCTGGTCGCATTCCATTGTCCCTAAATATTCAACTACTTGACTATAGAGCTGTCCCTGAATTTGTCAACTCAGGCTTTAAAGCGATCCACCGTCTGATGCAAACGGGCCGCCTGCATGGCAACTTCTTCGCTGATTTCTGCATTGTGCT
>SKGJ01000099.1 GCA_007117525.1 Alkalimonas sp. | reverse complement strand
GATCCACCAGCATCAGATGTTCGGCTTTTTCTTTTTCGTCCTGGCGCAGCTCCAGTTCAATCCGGCTGTCCAGATCGGCATCGATGCTGCCATCGGCATGAAAACCTCGGCGTCTGGTGCCGGCGATCGGGTAAATTTCCACCTGGCGGTTGCTGGCGTCGAATTTCAGCGCCGATTCAGGGGAAGCGCCAAAGAGACTGAAGCCTCTGTCCTGCATAAAAAACATGTAAGGGCTGGGATTCAGTTGCTTTAAGCGGGCGTAAGCGGCCAGTGGCTCGGGGCAGGGCAGACGAAAACAACGTGACGGCACCACCTGGAAGATGTCGCCACAAACAATGTGCTGCTTTAATCGCTGTACCTGGGCTTTAAAATCTTCATCGCTGATATCCACGGCCACGCTGCTGTCACTGGCGGGCTGCTTTGTGGGGCGAAAACTGTGCTGTTGCAGGCTCTTTTGTTTCAGCTGTTCCAGCCGTTTGCCAATGGCAAAGCAATTGGCTGCTGCGCCTTCACCGCAGAATACATTGCCAATCAGCCGACTGCTCTGTGCCTGATGATCGGTAATCAGCAGGGTCTCGGCCAGATAAAACAGGTAATCCGGGCAGCAATTGTCGCCATCCGGCACCTCTGGCAGGGTTTCGACGGTGGCAATCATGTCGTAGCCAATGGCACCGCCCAGGAAAATGGCAAAAGGCTCATCGCTTTGATTGTTCAGCTGCGATTGAATGCATCGCAGCACACTAAAAGGATTGGCCAGCTGCAAACGGCTGACCTCATCCAGCAGCGGATCGGCAGCCGGATACTGCACCTTCAACCGCTCGCTGCTGAGCTCGATTTGGGCTTGCTGCTGCAGTTTATCCGCCAGATAGGGCAGCAAGGTTGCGCCATTGGCGCTCAAGGCTTCGAGTTCCACCTGCTGGCCACGGCATTCAATGCGCAGCGCCGCATCAATCAACAGCAGGCTTTTCAGATTGTCCTTGCTGTCAATTTCAGCCGACTCCAGCAGCAGGGAGCAGGGGTTAGCCGCTGCCAGTTGCTGGTAACACACCAGCGGATCAGGCTGGTAGTCCATTGCCATGGCAATGCTGGCAACTTCACCGGCTTGTTCTGTTATGTGACTGAAAATCATAATACTCTCTGCATCTTAAAGCGCTCTGTCTCTGAAAGGCTCTGAAATTGAAGCAAAAAAAAGCCCGTTTCATCGAAACGGGCTCAGGTTATTAAAGCTAAAACAACGCCTACAACACACGCCCGTTGGGAGTGTGCCACCACCAGTTGATTGCAGTGAATGAACAGGCATTGAGAAGTTGCATTAGCTTTAATCACGTTCTTAATTATCGTTTGTGCTATAAAACCGCGATTTTCCATTCAGGTCAAGAGGCCGGATGAAAAAAATCGCAACAGTTCAAGCTGGCATTATAAACTGATAAATGTCTGGATGGCCATTATGAATTTGCACCAATGTTCAGATTCCATTCAGCGAGCAGCAACTAAGGTTCAATTTTTTACAATTGTATGGAAACTGTTGGTATGTCTGTGTTGTTTCGTTCACTTGTTTGGAGCAGTTGTCTGTTGCTGCCGCTGTCACTTGCAGCTGCTTCGTCCGACGCCAGCCCAACTGTGCCGGCACTGAGCCTACTTGCATCTAGTGACTCTACGCCGGGTTTTCAGGCCAGGGATGTGATTACCCCGTATTCACGTTATCGGGCAAGTCCCATCAAGAAGAAGCAACGTCTTCATGGGGTAGTGGGGGTGAGTACCGATCTGTTGAATGATACCTTGCACCCGGGTGGCTATCTGGCGGCACAAGTCCGTTTTGCTGACTACTTTACCGAAATCGGTGTGCTTGGGCAGCGACTCCCACGAGCGGGCGCCGAGCTGCCGGATAAAACCCGGTACTTTATGACGGTGCGCTTTACCATGAATCAGCCCATAGGCCCTTACGCTATGATTGGCTTGAATCCATTGCAGTGGTTGGATGGTGTGGAGGACATGCGTCTTGATTTGCATGCCCAGGCCGGTCTGAGTTGGCAGAGCTCTGGTTCTTTGCTGCGCCTGGATGCCTATGGTGCCATGTACTCTTTTGAAAGCCGCAGGCCTTATGACCCAAGGGAATCCATGTTTGATCGGGAGCGCAAAGGTGAGTTTGTTCGTAGCACCCAATGGGGCGCAGGACTGCGGCTTAGCCTGATGTTTTGAATCGTTATTGCCGCCAAAGTGTGCGGTATACCTAAGTAACCTCAAGATACAGAATTCAGCGGGAGATAAAAGCACTTTAGGCAAGGCGGCTGTTGGAAGCTTTGGTGGTTCCAAAGCAAGAACAGCGAACGCGGGATAAAGTGCTTTTAGCCCCGCCCTACGGGAGCCGCTGGGCGCTTCCACTGCGGTGTTACCCTGGCTAGCAAGGTGGTCGACATTGCGTCGCCAGTGTGCCTTGCATTGAAAGCGCCCAGCGACTCTGAAACTCGCATCTTGAGGTTACTTAGGTATAAGCTTGTCATGGATGTTTTGCTGATTTTTTGTTCGGTTGAACATTAAATGATCATGCAGTCCGGCATCATCCACTATGCTTACAGTAGATAGTGCCCGTCCTGAAAGGCGGGCACTAACGCAGCGCAGGGAT
>SKGJ01000077.1 GCA_007117525.1 Alkalimonas sp. | reverse complement strand
TGGACGCTCCTTGGTGGTTTCCATTTTGAAACAGCCCAGTAGCCGTTTCATGGAGTTACAGGGACATCGATTGCTCCTCCCTGTGTTATTTGTTCAACCTATACTAAGGGACTTGCAGCCAAAAGTGTAGTACCTTAAGGTGGTTGTTGACCAGGCAGTTTAGTTGGTCAACAAGTCGTAGCCCGCAGCATAACAACAGGCTTCTTGCGTGAAAGAACTGCAATTACAAAAACCTACCGGAGTGCGCTCGCTCAGTGTGAAGCTGGCTTTGCTGGTTTTTTTGTGTACCCTCGCCGCGGGTGTAGTGGTGTTTTGGGCGGTGTTGTTTCTGCAGCGGGCGGTCTTGCTGGAGCAGGAGAAAACCAGCCTAACCCTGCTGGCGCAGCACAGTGCGCGCCATGTCGAGCAACTCATTACCAGCAAAGAAAAAAAAGCATTGATGGCCAACCAGTTGCTGACGCGCTCGTTGCGGGAGCATCAGGCTAACAGCAGGTCCCCCTTGCCTCAGCATGCCGATGGTGCCATTCGGTTGCAGGATGAGGTATCGGGTGCTTTTTTACCCGTCAGAAAGCGGGGCACGGAGGCAGAGCGTTGGTTCGATGCCACCAGCCGTGACTGGCCGGCACTGGCCGCCATGATGCGGCAAGACTTTTTTAATTTTTACTTTATCAGCCAGGATCACTTTATCCGCATTTCACCATCGGATTGGGCGATGGCGATTGATGCCGATCATAATTTTCATCAGGATGTTTTTTTCCGACTGGCTATGCCGGAGTACAATCCAGCCCGGGTACCGCGCTGGACACCGGTGTATTTTGACGATATCTGGCAACAATGGATGATCAGCCTGATTATCCCGGTTTATTTTGGTGATGAATTTGTCGGCGTGACGGGTTCCGACTACCTACTGGATGAGCTTTTTGCGGACTTGATACCGCCAGCGCAACTGGGCAGGCAGCACCGACTGATGGTGTTTGAGCGCAGAGGCAATTTATTGCTGATGCCCGATCATCAACCTGGCCGTGATGCCCGGATGAATACTTTGCTGCAAGGTATGGAGCTGCAGGATACCGAGTTGCAAGACTTCAAGAGCAGTGTGTTGGCCAGTCCCGAGCAACAGGCCTTTCGCAGTGAGCAAAGTGAAACTTACCTGCTGCAAGCTGCACCGGTCGAGCGTCTTGGCTGGTTTTTAACGGTGTACCGCCCGAAGAAAGATGCCTTCTTGACCCTTGAGGCCATTCAATCCAAAATGGTGGCCTTCTTTGTATTGATAGCCTTGATTGTGGCTCTGTTGCTGCAGTTTTTTATCTACCGTTTGGTCCTCAAACGTTTAAAGCGGGTCTCTGACGCGGTAGTTCGTATGGGGCGAGGCGGCTACCACCTGTTGAATCTGGATAAAGGCAGCGATGAAATCGGTGTATTAAATCGTGCCGTCGAAGGAATGTCGGATGAAATCAATGAGCTGCTTAAGGGGCTAAATACCCGGATCGCCGAAAAAGAGCAAGCGGAGCGCTCTACCAAAAAACTGACCAAGGCGGTGTCTTTTTCCAGCTCCGGCATTGTACTGACCGATGCAGAGCTTCGTATCGAGTACCTGAATCCGTTTCTGGTTGATTTACTGTTGCTTCCGATGGAAGAGGCTGAAGGCAAGCCGCTGACAGACTTGCTGTCACCGGAAATGGCTTTTGCCCGCGAAGACATTTTGCAGACAATTTTGTCCCGCCACCACTGGCGGGGGGATATTATCCTGGCACACCAGGAACAAGCATGCTGGATGTCAATGGCGATTGCGCCCATTCGGGATGAAAAAGGAGTGGTTACCAATTATGTCTGCGCGTTGCAGGATATTTCTTTTATTAAGGAAAGCCAGCAAAAAATGGAGCAGTTGGCTTACTTTGATGTGCTGACCGGTCTGGCCAACCGTGGCTATTTCAGAGAGCAACTGCGAAAAGCGCTGGCGATGTCGCAGCGCGGTCACTATGCCTTCGCGCTGCTTTATTTTGATTTGGATGAATTCAAGCTCATTAATGATACCTTAGGACACGATGCCGGTGATGAGTTATTGAAAGAGGTCGCCAGGCGCTTGACCAGTCGGCTGCGGGATGAAGACACCATTGCGCGCCTGGGCGGTGATGAGTTTGCCGTTATTTTAAGTGGCGTGGAAAGTCGGCAGCAAGCCGCGCTGATTGCTGAAAACTTGCAACACTCGTTCTCGATGCCAGTAAAGCTGGGCTCTCAGGAAGTCGCTATCAGTGCCAGTATTGGCATTACCATGGCACCAGAGGATGCCGGTGAAGAGGAGTTGCTGCTAAAACATGCCGATTTGGCGATGTACGAAGCCAAAGCCCGGGGTAAGAATACCTTTCATTTCTTTAGTCAGGATTTAAACGAGGCGGCCAAAGAGCGGTTGGAGTTGGAAAGCCAGCTGCGTGAAGCCATTCGTGAGCATCAGTTTATGCTGTATTACCAGCCCAAAATTGATTTGACGACTCAGCGCGTGGTTGGTTACGAAGCACTGCTACGTTGGCTTAGACCAGACAATACCCTGGTACCACCAGCCCGGTTTATTCCGGTTGCTGAAAGCACAGGGCTTATTGTGCAGATTGGCGAGTGGGTGCTGTGGG
>SKGJ01000235.1 GCA_007117525.1 Alkalimonas sp. | reverse complement strand
GCAATAGCCGAGCCCACGCCGGGTATGCAGCAATTTAACGGCATGCGACTCATCAACTTTCTTTCGCAGCCGTGCCATATACACATCCACGATGTTGGTCAATGGATCTTCGTTCAAGCCCCACACATTGGTCAGGATCCGTTCCCGGCTAAAGACCTTGCCGCTGTTGCTCATCAGCAACTCCAGAATGCCCAACTCTTTGGCGGTCAGGTTGAGCGGTACACCCGCGCGTTGCGCCTGCATGCTGTCCAAATCAAGTTGCAAGTCCGCAACCTGCAATTGCCGTGACTGGGTCTGACCCAGGTCCCGTTTAAACAGTGCCTCAATGCGCGCCAGCAGCTCTTCAAAGTGAAAGGGTTTTCCCAGGTAGTCATCGGCGCCGGCCCGCAGCCCTTTTACCCGCTCATCCACCTCCGACAAGGCCGATAAAATCAAGATTCTGGCGGGGATCGCCTGACTGCGAATTTGCTGGCACAACTGCAAACCATCCTGGTGTGGCAGCATCCGATCCAGCACAATCACATCGGGTTCAAACTGACGGCAGACATCCATCAGGGCGCGGCCATCCTGCAGCAGCAAGGTCAGGTACCCCTCCGCTTTCAGGCCACGCGATAAAAAGCTGCCCACTTTGTCGTCATCTTCAATAATCAGTACTTTCATGATCCTGTCCAGTAAAAAGAGGCAGCCACAGGCGAGCCCGTGTTCCCTTGGGTGAGTTGGGCACCAGGGCAATGCCGCCATCCTGTGCTTCCATAATGGCTTTGGCAATGCACAAACCAATGCCCAAGCCATCTGGCCTGGCCTGGCGGGCCGCTGCTGAGCGGTAATGCCGTTGAAACAGCCTGGAGGTGTCTTCCGGGCAGAGGCCAATGCCCTGGTCGGCCAGCTCCAGCACCAGTTCGCTGCCATGAGTGGTGATGCTTAGGGTCAGGCAGGGCCTTTCCTCAGAGTACTGTTGGGCATTGTCGGTCAGGATGCGAAGAACGCTGGCGAATTTATCCAGGTCCAGCAGCAACCAGGCTGAAGCGGGCAGATCCGGTAGGGGCTCCAGCGTAAAACGGGTATCGCTGCATAAATGCTGCCGGATGCTTTGCTGACAGTGTTGCAGAAAATCCTGCCACGGTACGTGGGTGAGATGCACTTGCAGCAGACGCTCTTCCCCCCGCGCTAACAGCAGCAAATCATCGATGCGGCGGCTCAGTTGCTGGCTGGCCGCGAGAATGCGACCAAAGGCTTCTTTGTACTCGCTGCTGTCTTTGTCTTTGCCGCGCAGGCTAATCTCGGCTTCACCCTGAATGCTGGTCGCCGGGGTGCGCAGCTCATGGCTGATATCGGCCAGCAGTTGCTTTTGCCGTTGTTCGGCATGGTGCAACTGGGCCAATGCGTGTTGCAGCTCGGCTGTCCGATCTTTCACCTGTTGCTCTGTGGCATGCTGACTTTGCTTTTCCTGCCGGGCAAAGGCTTCGATGTAGCCTGACATCAGGTTAAATTGCCGGGCCAACTCGGCAAACTCTTTTGGGCCTTGTTCGTCGATACGGTGCGAAAAATGTCCTTGTTGCAGTTGCTGGGTACCCGCCAACAAGTGTTGCAGCGGCCGGCTAAGAGAGCGGGATAAATGCCAGCCAATGACAATGGCAAACAGCAAGCCTGCCAGACTGATCAGCAGCATAATCAGCTGTACCCGCTGCAAGGCATGCAGTGCATCGGTTTCTGTGGTTTCAGCCCGCTGTTTTTGCTCAGCAATGGCTTGCTGCAGCAGTTCGGATAAGTCGGTATCCTGGAACTTATCAAACAGCGCGATCAGGGTGCGCCAGCGCTCAATATCGTCCTGGTAAGCTGCAATTTCACGGGTTTTCAACGCATGTTCAAGGGTGATCAAGTTGGATTGCAGCAAAGAGATTACTTTCACCTGCTGCATAATGTGCTGCAAATCAGCTTCGCTGGTGCTGTAAAACTGGTCGCGAATGGCCAGTTGGTCGAGTGCCTCCAATTGCTGCTGCATCCGTTGGAACAAGGTATCGCGAAAACCGGTGTTGGCATCCTCCGTCAGCAGGTACTCGGCCAGCCAGACTTTTAAGCGCTGCTTATCCGCCCGCAATGAAATAAACTCGGTCAGCATTTGATTGGCAATGCGATTGCGCTTGGTATGAAACTCTGAATTTTGTTGTGCCCAAAAGCCAATACCCGACAGCAGCAGGCTGATGCCCACCAGAATGCAGAGCGATACGATCAGTTTGCGCAGATACATGGCCGGGCCTCGCAGAGAGTCTTGCCGCCAGTATAGAGATTTTGCGGCTGCTGTTCATGAAAAAAGGGTTAACTTATGGCAATTGCCTCGCTGAGCTTCTACACTTAAATCCGACCTAATTCAATCGGCGATGCTGTGCTTCAACGCTTTGTTTCTTTTATAGGAATTCTGTTTTTGGCTGCCCATCCAGTGCTGGCAGAGGAGCCGTTTCGTCTCAATCTATACACGGAGGATTATCCCCCCTGGAGTTACCCCGCTAAAGATGGTGTCAGCGGGATTAATGTGCGCTTGCTGCAGTTGGTTCTGCACAATACGGGGTATGACGGGCGTTTTTCGATTGTGCCTTGGGGGAGGGCACAGCGCTTTACCCAGACCGAGT
>SKGJ01000306.1 GCA_007117525.1 Alkalimonas sp. | reverse complement strand
TTCCCTGTAAAAACCAGGCTCAGTGCTGAGCTCGTTGTTGCTGCTGATTGCCAGTGTTGCAGCTTAGCTGAATTGCCCCCCTGACATCAAACCAAGTCCCTTGCCATTTAAAAGCTTTTGGTTGCACAAGGCCAAAAGCTTAGGGGTAGTGATGACTATTCGCTCAACTCGTTTCATCTTTCGAAGTGAAATTCGGCAACAGGTCATAAACAGGGCAGACAGCTGAGAGTTCCTGCCTGACTTGTTGATGTTTTTCCTGTTGGTTGACGATACCCAGTAACCAGGCCAGATGGCTTTTCGCTTGCAAGTCGAGCTCGTCCCTGGCATCAAAGTACATCCTAACTTGCTGCGACAGGCTGTCTGGTAGTGCTATTTCTGTCATCAGCTGATGCAATTTGGTTTGGTAGTAGACTTTGTGCACCAGGTCACTCCGCGATAGATTTCCCAGCAGCTCATCCCGCTCAAGCAATGTCAGTGCATGATTGTAATAGTGCTTTGCTGGCTCGGGCTGCCCCAGCAGAAAATAGAGCTCGGCTAAGTTGCTCCAAACCTGATGGATGGCCACTTCCGGTTGCTCTTGAATAGCAAGCTGCTTGTGTTTAATGGCCAGCTCATGCTTTCCTTGCATCTGGTAAATAGTGCCCAAGTTTTCATGCCCCAGCCGGTCGTTGTCAAAGTTATTGATGACGGCCCAGTAGGTTTTTTCTGCCTGCTCCAGTTCTCCATAACACAATTGCAGTGTGCCCAGGTTGGCCAGGATCACTTCGTGCTGCATGCTTGCCTTGGTAAACTGTGCGATAGCCTGCTGTGCGTTTCCCTGCATAAAATACAGGCTTCCTAAAATATTGTTGGCGTACCAATGTCCGGGGACTAAATCAACGGCTTGTTTCGCGTAGACAATGGCAAGCTCGCCAGGCGGGTCTGAGTCGTCCATACCAAAGCGGGCCTGATAAACGCTGGCTTTGACAGCAAGCGCATCAGCATCGGTGCTGGTTAAGTCAGCATGCTCGTTTAACAGCATTAAGGCTTGGTCGGTGCGGCCGCTTCGGGCCAGTAACTCTGCTTGCGCCGTGATCACTTCAAGTAAGTCTGGCCGTTGCTCTGCGGCTAATTGGCAGTAGGTGGCCGCTTTTTCAAGCGAAACCGTTTCATCCCTGATCCAACTGCTTCGAACATGAAGGCGACATAACTCAGCGTGGGCAGCGGCGAAATTTACATCCTGCTCCAAGGCACGCATTAAATGGGATTCAGCAAGCAAAAAACTGCTGGCTGAATTACTGATAAATAGCTGATTTTTTCCTTGCAAAAAATAGTTCAGAGCTGCGCCAGAGTTTGACAAGATAGGCGCAAGAGACTCACCCTCAATAAAGCGCTGGCTTTGCAGCGCAATCGCATTGCCTATCGATGCAGTTTGCGCTGCAAAGGCGGCGTGATGAAACAAAGTCTGATGGATAACCAGGCTGTGCTGACTTGATGTCATGGTTGCTGTTATGGCGTCGTAATAATTTTCTTCGTGCTGCGCGATATGCAAAACACCATGAGCCTGCCAGGTGATCATCACCTCTTTTGCCGGTAACAGATTCGCCTCTGGCCTGCTGAGGACCATGGCTCTGATGGTATCCTGCTCAGACAACTGGCTGGCAACTTGCTCAGCAAGCTCGAGAAAACTGGATGGTGCCTGCAGCACAATCAATACTTTACCCAGTGGCGACGTTAGCCTGGTGCTCGTCGGATGTGAAGAAGCATGATCTGCACTGCTCTGCTGCCACCAAATCAAACTGCCCAATAGGATCACCAAGCCAAGCAAAGCGAAACCTATCCTGGACATAAGCCTACTGGCTACAAACGGCTGCTGACGAAGGCTTGGTGCAGAGGGTGCAGGCTGCGAATACACCATGCCAGCTTGCGCTGTTTCTGGCTCATCGCTCTGGCCGGAGATGACTTCAGAGAAGCGACTGTCTTCTTTTGACAAGTAAATAGTATAAGCTGGAACCTGCAGCGCTTTGGCAATACGCGCCAAATTATGAGGGGAGACAGCTTGCTCCCGGAAGACTTTGCTGACTAAATCACGGGGTGGTTTGGTGATGCCTTCATTGCACGCAATTTGCTGAGCCAATTCGGCTTGTGTTTCAAAGCCGCTTGCCAACATAGCAGCTTCCAGTTTTTCTCTGGATGCTCTGACTCCGCGTTTCCGTTTTCTACCATCCATGTTCAGCTGGCGTGAAGCAATTGGGTGTTCTGATAGTAGCGAAGCACCGGTAGAATTGCACGTTTAATCATCACAATGAGCGACAACTTGGCATTTAATCGTCACTATACGCCGGTTAACGGTAGTTAAAATCAGCCCTACCACAATCACGCTTGCATCCTTTTCCATCACGACCTAAAAACAACTTAGCTGTTTGCCATAGCTACAGATAGCAGTGTGTCTTCGAAGGTAATCGCCGCGGTCACACGCTATATCGCTGTAAAGCATTACCAACCGAAATCAACCAAGGAGATAAAAATGGCAAATTATGTCGAAAGTGCCCTGACAAAAGGAGAGCAAGTGGTCTACCGGGGAAAGGTCAGTATTTGGTCGGTCATGCACCTGATCCTTCTTGGGTTGTTATTTCTTGCTTTTTACGGG
>SKGJ01000200.1 GCA_007117525.1 Alkalimonas sp. | reverse complement strand
CAAGGCATTGAGCCGGTCTTTGCCAAGCACAAACAGCTGCTCGGCACTGGCCTCGCGGGTGGCCTTGACGGTTGCGCGAATACCACCCCCGGCTTTGGCAATGGCCTCATAGCTGGCGCCTTGCAGCCGCATTTCAAACTCATTGGCCCGGTTGCCACCATAGACCAAGTGGGTATGGCAATCGATCAGCCCCGGCAGAAGCCACTGCCCCTGCACATCGTACAAAGGGGTGCTAAGCGCATCAAAGGCGGGCAGTTCACTTTTTGGGCCCAACCAGGCAATGCGGCCGTCTTTTACCGCTATGGCAGCATCAGTGATGGCGCCATAGGGTTCGCTGCCGGCTTGCATGGTGGCCAGATTGGCATTGAGCCAAACCGCATCAAATTCAGTCATTAAGCTACTCCGGGATCAATTCAGTAGTGTTGCGATAAAAATAGTGTACCGCAAAAACTTGTATATACAACCAAGATCGGCTATTTTTATTAGCAACAGTATCCACCAAGGGATCGCCACCGTATGGCCGTCGCCAAATTTGCCGAAATCAAAAATTTTATGCTGACACAGATCGAAATCGGTGCCTGGCCCGAGCACAGCCGGGTTCCATCCGAGAACGAGCTGGCCGAGCAGTTTGCGGTGAGCCGGATGACCGCCCGCCGCGCGCTGCAAGAGCTGACCGAGCAAGGCATTTTGTACCGCACCCAGGGTGTGGGCAGCTTTGTTGCGGCACTGAAATCGCAATCCTCCTTGCTGGAAATTCGCAACATTGCCGATGAAATCCACAGCCGTGGTCACAGCTACCGGGCCGAGCTGCTCCAGCTGACCGAGCTGCCTTGCCCGGCCACCGTGGCGGCGGCACTTGGTTTAAAGCACAACGAGCGGGTGTTTTTCTCACTGATTGTGCATTTTGAAGACCGACAGCCGCTGCAGCTGGAAGCCCGTTACGTTAATCCGCGGCAAATCCCGGATTACATGGCACAGGATTTTTCCGCCATCACGCCGCACCTGTATTTAAGCCAGGTGGCACCGCTGACCGAGGCGGAGCATACGGTGGAAGCCATCTTGCCGGACAGCTTCACCTGCCAGCATTTGCAATTGAAAAAACCCGAACCCTGCCTGCGCCTGACCCGTCGCACCTTTAGCCGCGATGGTGCCGTCAGCCTGGCGTATCTGACCTCCCCGGGCAGCCGTTACCGGCTCGGGGGCCATTTAAATTTTGCGCCTGCAGGCGCAACCAGGAGCTCATGATGTCTGATCCACGTATCGATAACAGCCGGGTGATCCGCGCAACCAGAGGCGCGGAAAAAACCGCCAAAAGCTGGCTGACCGAAGCCGCCAAACGCATGCTGATGAACAACCTGGACCCGGATGTGGCCGAGCACCCGCAATCGCTGGTGGTGTACGGCGGTATCGGCCGGGCGGCCCGCGACTGGGCCTGCTTCGATAAAATTGTTGAAGTGCTGGACCGGCTGGAAGACGACCAGACCTTGCTGGTGCAAAGTGGCAAACCGGTCGGGGTCTTTCCCACTCACCCGGATGCACCCCGGGTGCTGATTGCCAACTCCAATCTGGTACCGGCCTGGGCCAACTGGGAGCACTTTAACGAGCTGGATAAAAAAGGCCTGATGATGTACGGCCAGATGACTGCCGGCTCCTGGATTTACATTGGATCCCAAGGCATCGTACAAGGCACTTACGAGACCTTTGTGGCCATGGCCAAACAGCATTTCAATGGCGATGCCAGCGGCAAATGGATCCTGACCGGAGGCCTGGGCGGCATGGGCGGCGCTCAGCCACTGGCCGGCACCATGGCCGGTTTTCATATGATTGCCTGTGAAGTGGATGAAAGCCGCATTGATTTCCGCCTTCGCACCGGTTACGTCGATGTCAAAGCCACCAGCCTGGATCAGGCGCTGCAGCTGCTGGAGCAAGCCAAAGCCTCCGGCAAGCCGACCTCCATTGGTTTGCTGGCTAATGCCGCCGATGTCTTTGCCGAGCTGGTAGAGCGCAATATCATCCCGGATGTGGTGACCGATCAAACCTCTGCCCACGACCCACTGAATGGGTACCTGCCACAAGGCTGGAGCATGAGTGAAGCCGCCGAGCGCCGCCTGCAAAGCCCGGAGCAAGTGGTCAAAGCCGCCAAGCAGTCGATGGCAGTGCAAGTTCAGGCCACGCTCGATATGCAGAGCAAAGGCGCGGTCGCGGTTGATTACGGCAACAACATTCGTCAGATGGCCAAGGACGAAGGCGTGCACAATGCCTTTGATTACCCGGGCTTTGTGCCAGCCTACATCCGGCCGCTGTTTTGTGAGGGCGTTGGGCCATTTCGCTGGGTGGCGCTGTCGGGCGATCCGGAAGACATTTACAAGACCGACCAAAAAGTCAAAGAGCTGATCCCGGACAACCCGCACCTGCACCACTGGCTGGATATGGCGCGTGAGAAAATCCACTTCCAGGGTCTGCCAGCCCGCATCTGCTGGATCGGCTTAAAAGATCGCGCCCGTATTGCGCTGGCCTTTAACGAGATGGTACAAAACGGTGAGCTAAAAGCCCCTATCGTGATTGGCCGCGATCATCTGGACTCCGGCTCCGTTGCCAGCCCGAACCGCGAAACCGAAGCCATGCTGGATGGCTCGGATGCCGT
>SKGJ01000055.1 GCA_007117525.1 Alkalimonas sp. | reverse complement strand
GTTTGCTGACGACCTTCAGGTCATCCGCACTGATGCTGGCCTGATCGCGGTCTTGCAGCAAGACGCCGCCATTGACCTGCTTGATATCCACCGCTGCAGCCGGCGCGCTGAAGTCACCGCACACCAGCAAGCGCACATTCGGCTTGCTGCCAATCACGGCAACGGCAGCGTCGGTGGCTTTCGGTGCGATGATCACTTCGACAAACTGCCGCTCGATAATGGCTGTGGCGGTGCCTTCATCCAGCTCGCGGTTAAAGGCGATGATGCCACCGAAGGCTGAGGTTGGGTCGGTCTGGTAGGCCCGTTGGTAGGCCGCCAGAATGCTGTCGCCAATGGCGACACCGCACGGGTTGGCGTGCTTCACAATGACACAAGCCGGTTCGCTGAACTCTTTCACGCACTCCAGGGCCGCATCGGTGTCGGCGATGTTGTTGTAGGACAGCGCCTTGCCCTGCAGCTGGGTGGCGGTGGCGACAGAGGCCTCTGTGGCAGCTGAGTCGACATAAAAAGCGGCTTGCTGATGGCTGTTTTCGCCGTAGCGCAGATCCTGCTTTTTGACAAACTGGCTGTTGAAGGTGCGCGGGAAGCGGCTGGCAGGCTCGGCTGGGGTGTCGTAAGCCGGCAGCATGGTGCCAAAGTAATTGGCAATCATGCCATCGTACTGGGCGGTATGCTCAAAGGCCGCAATGGCCAGGCTGAAGCGGGTGGCGTGGGTGGTGCCGCCCTGATGCGAGCGCATCTCAGTCAGCACGGTATCGTAATCGCTGGCATTGACGATGATGGTCACGTCTTTGTGGTTTTTGGCCGCAGCGCGCACCATGGTTGGGCCGCCGATGTCGATGTTCTCGATGGCATCGTCCAGGCTGCAATCTTTGTTGGCCACGGTTTTGGCAAAAGGATACAGATTAACCGCCACCAGATCGATGGCACCAATGCCATGTTCGGCCATCACGTCTTCGTCCTGGCCACGGCGGGCCAGAATGCCGCCATGTACTTTCGGATGCAGGGTTTTGACCCGGCCGGCCATAATCTCCGGGTGCCCGGTGTAGTCGGAAACTTCTTGCACCGGGATGCCATGTTCGGCCAACAGCTTGGCAGTACCACCGGTCGAGAGGATTTCGACCTGCATCTGGTGCAGGGCCTGGGCAAATTCAACAATACCGGTTTTGTCCGACACACTCAGCAGTGCGCGACGAATGGGGCGATAGGTTGTCATCTTGATTTCTCTGTTGCTTAAACGGGGCGATTAAAACGAAAAAAGCACCTTGCGGTGCTTTTAAGCAGGGGCGGGGCCCCTGCGCCAGTATCAGCTCATGCCATACTGTTTTAACTTTTTCCGCAGCGTACCGCGGTTGATACCCATCAGGTTGGCAGCACGGGTCTGGTTGCCACGGGTATACTTCATCACTTCTTCCAGCAAAGGGCGCTCCAGCTCAGACAGGACCAGCTCGTACAGGTCATTGACGTCCTGGCCATTCAGTTGCTGCAGGTAGTGCGCAACGGCTTTTTGAGCAGCGGTTCTCAGCGCTTGTGGTTTTTCCTGAGACTGCACATGGGCATTGGTGATAAAAGGCGAAGAAACAGTTTCATTAAACATTGCGATTCTCTTTACTTAAGTTGCTGCTAGTTGATGAAAATACGTTGTTAATGCCGCAAGTTGCCGCTCCGGCGACTCGATGGCATTGAATTCCCGACGAAATGCACCTGCCGCATCATGCTCAGCCAGATACCAGCCAACATGCTTGCGGGCGATGCGTGGCCCCAAATGAGACCCGTAGAGCCGGTGCAATCCTTGTACGTGCTCTTGCAAAATGGACTCGACCTCCGACAGTGCAGGAGGCGCTAACTCTTGGCCCGTGGTCAGGAAGTGCACGACTTCCCGGAAGATCCAGGGGCGTCCCTGCGCTGCGCGGCCAATCATAATGGCATCGGCGCCGGTGGTATCGAGTACCATTTTGGCTTTTTGCGGTGATGTGATATCACCATTGGCAATCACCGGTAAGGTGACGGCCTGTTTGATGGCGCGGATTGTATCGTATTCTGCGTTCCCTTTGTACATACAAGCGCGGGTTCTGCCATGAACCGCCAGCGCCTGAATGCCATTGGCTTCAGCAATACGGGCAATCTCAACTCCGTTTCGATGGTCCGGGTGCCAGCCGGTGCGGATTTTTAACGTTACCGGCACCGACACGGCTTGGACCACAGCCTGGATGATCTGTTCCACCAATAATGGGTATTGCAACAGCGCAGAGCCAGCCAGTTTTTTATTTACTTTCTTTGCCGGGCAGCCCATGTTGATATCAATGATATCGGCGCCCAGCTCCACGTTGTATTGCGCTGCTTCCGCCATTTGTTGTGGATCGGCGCCAGCAATTTGGACCGAGCGGATCCCCGACTCGTCCTGATGGGTCATGCGTTTTTGCGATTTCTCGCTTTGCCACACTTGCGGATTGCTCGACAGCATTTCCGACACCGCCAGTCCGGCACCAAAACGACGGCACAGTTGCCGAAAGGCGACATCCGTCACGCCGGCCATAGGTGCACAGATCACATTGTTTGGCAGCTGGTACGGACCAATCCGCATCGTTACCCCCGGCTCATACAGCGCATACCCCGTAAGGGGCGCTAAGTTTACGGATTTTTAC
>SKGJ01000143.1 GCA_007117525.1 Alkalimonas sp. | reverse complement strand
TCAGTGCCATCAGGCTGGCATTGGGGTCAAAATGATCACCGGCGATCATGCCGGCACCGCCGAAGCCATCGGCAAAGCCATGCAGCTCTCGGCCGATGGCGCTTTGTGTGTAGTCACTGGCGCTGAAATTGAAGCCGCCAGCGATGAAGAACTTCAAGCCATCGCCAAACGCAGCAACATCTTTGCCCGCACCAGCCCGGAGCACAAGCTTCGGCTGGTCAAAGCACTGCAAGCCAATGGCGAGGTGGTGGCCATGACCGGCGATGGCGTCAACGATGCCCCGGCGCTCAAGCGCGCCGATGTGGGCATCGCCATGGGCATCAAGGGCACTGAGGCTACCAAAGAAGCGGCCGATATCGTACTGGCCGATGACAACTTCAACACCATCGCCCAAGCTGTGGCCGAGGGGCGCACCATCTACGACAATTTGCGCAAAGCCATTCTGTTTATTTTACCCACCAATGGCGCTCAAGGGCTGGTGATGCTGGCGGCGGTGCTGTTTGGCCTGACCTTGCCGCTAACGCCGGTGCAGATCCTCTGGGTCAATATGGTGGTGGCGGTGACTCTGGCGTTGGCGCTGGCGTTTGAGCCAGCCGAGCCGGGCGTGATGAAACGGCCGCCGCGCGATCCCAAAGCGGCCATTTTAAGCCGGATGTTTTTATGGCGCATTGCCATGGTCTCGCTGCTAATAGGCGGTGTGTCGATGCTGATGTTTCAGCTGGCCATCCATAGCGGTGAAGAGCTTGCCGTCGCCCGCACCCTGGCGGTGAATACCCTGGTGCTGGCACAGGCCTTTTATTTGCTGAACAGCCGTTACCTGAGTGAATGCAGCTTAAAACCCAGCCTGCTGTTTGCCAACAAAGCCGCCTGGCTGGCTCTTGGGGTCTTACTGCTGCTGCAACTGGGCTTTGTCTACCTGCCGCTGATGCAGCTGTGGTTTGGCACCAGTGCCCTGTCGCTGCAACATTGGTTGCTTCCAGCCGGGCTTGGTGTAGCCATTTTGCTGATTATTGAACTGGAGAAGCGCTGGCTGTGGCGTTAAGCGCTTTTTTCAACGGAAAACTGAACAAAGCCGGTGTTCTGCCCGTAAAGCTAGCATCCAACAAAAAACGGAGAACACCATGTTTGGTTTTTTAAAAAAAGATCCAGTGAAAAAACTACGCAAGCAATACGACGCCAAGCTGGAGCAAGCCATGTTGGCACAGCGCAAAGGCGATATGCGGCTGTTTGCTGATTTAACCGCTGAAAGTGAAGCGCTGTGGCAGCAAATTGAGCAGTTGCAACAGCAAGAATCATAGGGCATGTTGATCTTTGCTGTACCTAAACAGCAAAGGCCAACACGCCCTAATCTGCACTGCCGGGATTAAGCAGCTGCAGCTCAGCCAGCTCTTTGTACAGCGGGCAACTGGCCATCAGCTCACTGTGGCTGCCGCTGGCAATGACCTGGCCTTTATCCAGCACCACGATGCGATCCACATGCAGCACCGTCGATAAACGATGCGCAATGATCAGGGTGGTTTTGCCCTGCATCAAGTGCTGCAGCGCTTCTTTCACCGCATGCTCACTGACCGCATCCAGTGCACTGGTTGCTTCATCCAGCAGCAATACCGGCCGATCCGCCAGAATAGCCCGGGCGATGGCCAGCCGTTGTTTCTGCCCACCGGATAAACGCACCCCGCGCTCGCCTAATTGACTGTGATAGCCTTCAGGCAATTCCTGGATAAACGCATCCGCTCTGGCCGCTATGCAGGCGGCTATCACTTCAGCTTCGCTTGCCTCTGGCCGGCCATAACGCACATTTTCCAGCACCGAATCGGCAAAAATCACCGCATCCTGGGGTACCAGGGCAAATTGGGCCCGTAAGCTGGCCAGATCCAGTTCGCTAATATCGATGCTATCGAGCAAAATGCGGCCTTGCTGCGGCTGATAAAAGCGTTGCAGCAACTGAAACAAAGTGCTTTTGCCGGCGCCGCTAGGCCCGACCAATGCAATGCGCTCACCTGGCGCTATGCTAAGATCAAGTCCACTCAATGCAACGCTATTGCTAGCCTGCGGGTAGGAAAAACTGAGTTGTTGCAACTCCAAACGTCCCTGCACCGGCTGTGGCAATGCCTGAGGCTGTGCGACCGTCTCAATGTGCACCGGTACCTCGGACAATTCAATCAAACGTTCGGTTGCACCAGCTGCACGCTGCACCTCGCCAATCACTTCGCTGATGGTCGCAGTCGCGCCCGCCACCAAGACCGCATAAAACAGGAATGCCGTAAGCTGACCGGCTGACATTCGGCCTTGCAACACATCCAGCGCCCCTGCCCAGCCAATCAAGGTGATGGCAC
This sequence comes from Alkalimonas sp., assembly GCA_007117525.1. Taxonomy (GTDB): domain Bacteria; phylum Pseudomonadota; class Gammaproteobacteria; order Enterobacterales; family Alteromonadaceae; genus Alkalimonas; species Alkalimonas delamerensis. Next base: position 324 of record SKGJ01000143.1, on the reverse strand, counting down.
TGACGCTCAGCAGCATCACCAGCCCAATCAACAAAGCACGGTAAAAAATGCGCTTTTTGGCTGCCTGGATCACCTGCTCAATTTTGCCGGCGAACAGCTGCTGATCCAGGCGTTCATGACCATAGGACTGAACAGTGTGAATTTCGTGCAGGCTCTCATCAACATGAGCACCAATATCAGCCAGCCGATCCTGGCTGGCCCGCGATAAGCGCCGCACTTTGCGGCCCAGCACAATGATAGGCACCAACACCAAAGGCACCGCCAACAGCACCAGAGCTGTTAATTTGAAACTGGTTAGCAGCATCATCAGCAAGCCGCCGATGG
>SKGJ01000239.1 GCA_007117525.1 Alkalimonas sp. | reverse complement strand
CCTTGGGCTCTGGATTGGCGTCAGTGGTGTTTCTTTTACCCTGGGCATTCGCTATGTCACCGACTGGTTTAGCCGCGAGCAGCAAGGCCTGGCGCTGGGCATTTTTGGTGCTGGCAATGCCGGCGCTGCCATTTCACTGATTCTACTGCCCTTGTTGGTGTACTGGCAGGGCTGGAGCTGGACCGGGCCGGCCTATGCCGCTGGCTTGCTGTTTATGCTGTTGCTGTTTGCTGGTTTTGCCCCCAGGTTGCCAGCCTATGTGCAAAGCTATCAGCCCCCCTGGCGTGAACAGCTCAAGCCGCTGCGTCACTCCCAGGTCTGGCGGTTTGGCCTCTACTATTATTTTGTGTTTGGCAGTTTTTTGGCGCTGATCCTCTGGCTGCCGCAGTACTACATGCAGGCCTACCAGCTCGATCTGCAGCAGGCGATGGCCTTTACGCTGTTTTTTGTCACCACCTCCAGCATGGCCCGGGCATTGGGCGGCTGGTTTGCTGATCGCTACGGTGGCCGCGCCGTCAACTGGAGCGTGTTCTGGGTCTGCCTGGTCTGTCTGTTCTTTTTGAGCTATCCGCCCACCACCATAACCATCCATGGGCTGGAGCGCGATGTCGAGCTGACCATTGAAATCAATGTCTGGCTTTTTACCGCGCTGATTTTTGTCATCGGTGTGGCGCAGGGCTTTGGCCGCGCCAGTGTGCTGAAAATAACCCACGACCATTACCCGCAGCAAATGGGCTCAGTCGGTGGCATTATCGCCACCATTGGCGCTTTGGGTGGCTGCACCCTGCCGATTGCCTTTGGTGCCGCTCAGGATGCGCTTGGTATTGCCAGTGCCAGCTTTATGGTGCTGTACGCGGTATTGGCACTTTGCATGACCATGATGTTTTTTGCCATTCGCAGCGAACAACTGCAAAAGCAACTGCAGGCGGCCCTTGCCAGTAACTTTTTTGAGGACAACGACGATGCAAATCACTGATGTACAGCAGGAAGAAGCGTTAAAACCCCTGCTGCGCCAGGCCTTTCGGCCACTGTTTTTATTCGGTGCCCTGTTCAGCTTGCTGGCCATGCTGCTGTGGGGGCTGGCGCTCAGCGGTCTGATTGCCGTGCAGCCTTATGGCGATTTGCTGTTCTGGCACCAGCACGAAATGCTGTTTGGTTTTGTCGCCGCTATTATTGTCGGCTTTTTGCTGACCGCGGTACAAAACTGGACCGGCCTGCGTGCTACCCATGGTGGTCCCCTGCTCTGGCTTACCCTGGTATGGCTGGCCGCCAGGGCCCTGATGCTGTTTGGTGGTTCACTGCCCGGCGTTGTGGTGGCTGCGGTTGATCTGGCTTTTTTACCTCTGGCGGCGCTGCTGTTTGGCCGCATCCTGCTGAAAGCCGGCCAAAGCCGTAATCTGTTTTTTGTGCCGGTACTGCTGCTACTGACCGCCTGCAATGCGCTGATGCATGCCGGAGTGCTAATGAACCAGCCGCTGTACAGCCAACACGGCATGCTGAATACCATCTGGTTGATTACCCTGGTGATGGCCATCGTCTCCGGCCGGGTGCTGCCGATGTTTACCGCCAATGGCACCCAAACACCGCGCATCGAAGCCAAGCCCTGGCTGGATAAAGCAGCCCTTGGTTCACTCTGGCTGATTTTTGTGCTGCACTTTTTCCTGCTGGTCAGCTGGCTACCGGCCAACCTGATGGCGCTGCTGTATGCAGCGGCCTCTTTGCTCTGTTTGTGGCGACTGCTCCGGGTCAAAATCTGGCTGACCTTTCGGGTGCCCTTGCTCTGGTCGCTGCATATCGCCTGCTACTTTATTCCGCTTGGGCTGGCGCTGTTCGCTGCCAAAGCCGCAGGTCTGGCGGTCAGCCAAAGCACCGCCATTCATGCCCTGACGGCGGGTGCCATGGGGGTGATGATCCTGGCGATGATGGCGCGGGTCTCACTGGGCCATACCGGCCGTATGCTGCAACCCAAACCGGTGATGGCGGCGGCTTTTGTGCTGCTGATTGCTGCCGTTCTGCTGCGGGTGCTGGCGCAGTGGCTGCCGGGTTTTGCGCTGTATTGGTACCAGCTGGCCATTGGCGGCTGGGTGCTGGCGTTTGGCTGTTACTGCCTGGTGTACTGGCCGGTACTGACTACGCCAAGAGCCGATGGCCGGCCGGGGTAAGTACACCACGGAGCCCTTACCTCTGATGGGGTAAGGGCTTCGCATCTTTGATGCACATCAAACTGTTGCTGCTGTGGCTGCCTACACTGAAGTTTCCGACTAAAAAAATGGGAACACCACGCATGGCAACAACAGAACTCGACTTAACACAACAACCCCTGGTCTATGCCTGTTCCGGCTGCTCCAATGTCGCCCAGTTGGCCAATGATCTGGCCGTAGTACTGGATCGCCAAGGGCTGGCCAAGATGTCCTGCATTGCCGGGGTGGGCGGCCATGTCAAACAGCTGTTAAAAGTAGCCCAATCCGGCCGGCCAATCCTGGCCATTGATGGCTGCCCGCTCAATTGTGTGCGTCAAACCCTGGCGCAGCACGACATAGTACCGACCTACCATCTGGAGCTAACCAGTCTCGGCTACAAAAAACAGGATCATCAGGATTGCAGCATCAGCGACGCCTACCGCTTGCTGCATCAGGTGCAAACCGAAGTGCTGCCGCAGCT
>SKGJ01000182.1 GCA_007117525.1 Alkalimonas sp. | reverse complement strand
TCTTTGTTGCCCGCAAAAGCCGTGCTGTTTTTGCAAGGCCCGCTGGGAGCCGGTAAAACCACCTTCAGTCGAGGGCTTTTGCAGGCGCTGGGGCATCAGGGCGCGGTAAAAAGTCCGACCTATACGCTGGTGGAGCCCTACCAGCTGGCAACTAGACAAGTCTATCATTTTGATTTATACCGGTTAACAGACCCGGAAGAGCTGGAATTTATTGGCGGGCGTGATTATTTCAGCGAAGAGGCCATATGCCTGATCGAGTGGCCGGAGCGCGGTGCTGGCTTTTTGCCCGAGCCTGATCTGGTCCTGCAACTGAACTATCGGGCCGGGGACGAGCCATCCGAGCGCGTGCTTTGCCTGACTGGGCGAACCCGGCTGGGGTGTACACTAGTGGAAGCGATGCGTACGGATGACTAAGAATAACAAAAACATCAGTTTTATCGGCTTGGCAGCGCTGCTGTTATGCAGTTGGTCCAGCTGGCTGCTGGCTGCCGGCAACGAAGTCAAAAGCATTCGGATTTGGCCTTCGCCCGAAAATACCCGGGTGGTGTTTGATTTGGCGGCAGCCCCGGATCACCGCAGCTTTGCGCTCGATAACCCGGATCGTTTTGTTATTGATTTGCGCCAAAGCCAGTCTCAGCCAAGGTTGCCCGCTGCCAGCGGTGAAGCCAGTCTGATTCAAAGCATTCGCTCAAGTTACACCGCCAGCAATCAAACTTTGCGTATTGTGCTGGACTTATCCGACAAAGCCAGTGCCAACGTGTTTAGTTTGCCGCCAACAGGGCCTTACGGTCATCGTCTGGTGGTCGATTTCAAAGGCGAGCAGCGTGAGCTGCCGGTGGCACAGGCCAGAGCTCAGCGCCAGCCTGGCCGCGACATCATCATTGCCATCGATGCCGGCCATGGCGGGGAAGACCCCGGCTCGATAGGTCCGGCAGGTACCTTCGAAAAGAACCTGACCTTGCCGATTGCCCGCCGGCTGGCTGAGCTGATCAACAACGAGCCAGGTATGAAAGCGGTGATGGTCCGTACCGGCGATTACTTTGTGCATTTAAACCGCCGTACCGACATCGCCCGGGAGTTGCAGGCCGACCTGCTGGTATCGATCCATGCCGATGCCTTTACCTCGCCACAGCCACGGGGCGCTGCGGTCTGGGTGTTGTCGCTGCGCCGTGCTACTTCAGAAGTTGGCCGCATGCTGGAGCAAAAAGAGCGGCACTCCGAGCTGCTGGGCGGGGTGGGTGAAATTATCCGCGATTCGGCGCAGGAGCGCTACCTGGCACAAACCGTGTTGGATTTGTCGATGAATCATTCCATGGTGTCGGCGCATCAGGCCGCGACCCATGTGTTGGCGGAGCTGGGCCAGATTACCCGGCTGCACCGGCGGGAGCCGCAGGCGGCCAGTCTGGCGGTGTTGCGCTCGCCGGATATTCCCTCCATTCTGGTGGAAGTGGGCTTTATCTCCAACCCGCAAGAAGAACAGCAGCTGCGGACCAGCCAACATCAGCAACGGCTGGCCCAGTCGATGTTTCAGGGGTTGCGGCGGCATTTTAGGGAGTCGCCACCGGCCGACTCACTCTTTGCGCAGCATCGTTCCCGTGAGCATCGGGTGCAGCGTGGTGAATCGCTGTCGCTGGTGGCGCAGCGTTACAATGTGACTGTTGAGGCTTTGCGCCAACACAATCAACTCAGTGGCGATACCATTCGTATTGGCCAGGTACTGCGGATCCCCGACTGATGCCGATTCAGATTTTGCCGCCGCAGCTGGCCAATCAGATTGCTGCCGGCGAGGTGGTTGAGCGTCCTGCTTCTGTCGTCAAAGAGCTGGTTGAAAATGCACTGGATGCCGGCGCCCACCAAATCGACATCGAGATTGAAAAAGGCGGCGCCCGTTTAATCCGTATTCGTGACGATGGTTGTGGCATTGCACAGCATGAGCTGACGCTGGCGCTGAGCCGTCACGCCACCAGTAAAATCAGCAGTTTGGATGATCTGGAGCAAATAGTCAGTTTGGGCTTTCGTGGCGAGGCGCTGGCCAGTATCAGCTCGGTCGCTAGGCTAAGCCTGACATCCCGCCCGCAAACTCAGGACACCGCCTGGCAAGCCAGTGCCGAGGGCCGGGAGATGCAGGTGCAGTTAAAACCTGCGGCCCACCCGGTTGGCAGCACGGTCGAGGTGCTGGATTTGTTCTTTAACACCCCGGCCCGTCGCAAGTTTCTTCGTACCGAGAAAACCGAGTTTTTCCATATTGATGAGCTGATCAAGCGGCTGGCGCTGAGCCGCTTTGACGTCGGCTGGACGCTCAGTCACAACGGTCAGGTGCTGCGGCGATTAAAGCCTGCTACGGATAAGGACCGACAGTTGCAACGGGTCGCCACCTTGTGTGGCCGCCGTTTCGGTGACAGCGCTTGCTGGATTGAGAATCAGCACCAGGGGTTGCGGCTCTGGGGCTGGCTGTTGCCGCCGGCGGCCATCGAGCGTCAGAGCAATTGCCAGTACAGTTACGTCAATGGCCGGATGATGCGCGATAAGTTGCTGAATCATGCCATTCGGCAGGCCTATGGGGACTTACTGACGCAGGAACAGCAGCCGGCTTTTGTGCTTTTTCTGGAGTTGCCGGCCTCGGAGGTGGACGTCAATGTGCATCCTGCCAAACACGAGGTGC
>SKGJ01000167.1 GCA_007117525.1 Alkalimonas sp. | reverse complement strand
GCTCTTTTCTTTGGAGGCCGCTGGTATTTCTGCGCCCTTACCCTGCCGTTAAAAAAGTCCGGTAACTCTGATTATCACTGACCAAACGGTATTCGTAGCCCAGGGTGTTTAAGTGCTCGGCGATGTCATGGTGTTCCGCTACTTCAAAGCCTGCCAGCACATCGCCGGTGGCGGCGCCGTGGTTGCGGTAGTGAAATAGCGTGATGTTTTGGTGCTCGCCCAGCGTATTCAGGAAATTCATCAACGCGCCCGGGTATTCCGGGAAGCTGAACTGATACACCTGCTCGGTCAGCGGTCGCGGTGGCAGGCCGCCGACCATATGGCGGACATGCAATTTCGCCAGCTCGTCATCGGATAAATCCAGAAAGTCGTAACCTGCCTCGCTAAGAGCTTGCTTCACGGCATTCAGCTCTTGCACTCCATGCCGTAATTTGATGCCGACAAAAATATGGGCTTTGTGATCGCTGGCGTAGCGGTAGTTAAACTCGGTGATGGCCCGCCCGCCCAAAGTCTGGCAAAAGCGGCGGAAGCTGCCGGTCTGCTCCGGGATGGTCACAGCCAGCACGGCTTCTTTTTTCTCGCCCAGCTCGCAGCGCTCAGAGACATAACGCAGGGTATCAAAGTTCAGGTTGGCGCCGCTTAACACCGCCGCCAGTTGCTGATTGGGCGCGGTACCGGCCTGCTGGCTGTATTTCTTTAACCCCGCCAGTGCCAGCGCACCGGCAGGTTCGGCCACTGCCCGCAAGTCATCAAAGATGTCCTTGATGGCGGCGCAGATTTCATCGCTGCTGACCGTAATAACAGCATCGCAATACTGCTGCGCCAGTTTGAAGTTTTCGCTGCCAATGCGCTTGACCGCTACCCCATCGGCAAAAAGGCCAACCCGCTCCAGCGTTACAGGAGCGCCGGCTTTTAGCGCGGCCTGCAAACAATTGGCATCGTCCGGTTCGACCCCGATCACCTTCACATGCGGTAATACCGCCTTGATGTAGACCGCCATGCCAGCCAGCAAACCGCCGCCACCGACCGGGATAAAAACCGCATCCAGCTGATTGTGTTGGGTCAGCAGTTCTTTGGCGACCGTGCCCTGACCGGCAATGACATCGGGATCGTCAAACGGTGGAATGTAGCAGGCCCCTTCGGTTTCGGCCAGCTCCATGGCAAAGCGGTTGGCCTCATCAAAGCCGGTGCCGTGTTGCACCACCTTACCGCCTAATGCTTTGACGGCAGCCACTTTGATTTCCGGCGTGGTGATTGGCATCACGATGGTGGCCTGCAGGCCCAGCTTGCTGGCCGACAGCGCCACCCCCTGTGCATGATTGCCGGCCGAGGCACAGACTACCCTTGCGTCCGGGCTCTGCTGCTTCACTTTGTGCAGCTTGTGAAAGGCCCCACGCAGTTTGAAGGAGTACACTGGCTGCTTGTCTTCGCGCTTTAACCACACCTGTTGCCCCAGCCGTTGGCTCAGCTTGGCCATCGGCTGAGTCGGGGTTTCCACCGCCGCCTGATACACCGGCGACAGCAAAATCTCGCGCAGATACTGCTGCATCACATCGGTATCTGCCGGGGCGGGTTGTGCTGTTGCCAGGTTATTCATTGCTACTCCGTTGATTGATCACTACTAACTACTTTTTGACTGTTTTTTCTTGCCGCCTCACCCATGTCGCAAGCACAAACAGGCAGCAACACGCGGGGACGGGGTAAATACTTCCCTGTACCCTCTTGTCCGGCATCCATGCCGTACAGGCCCCGCTTAGTTGCTGCCTGTCTGTGCTCTGCAGAGCCTCGGCTGTTTTTCAGTCGCTACACAGGGCTCGCTGGCGAAGACCACAAGCTGCTAAACAAGGCGTCTACAGCATGGATGCTGGAGCCGAGCCTACAGGGATGTATTCACGGCGTCCTTGTGTGCAGCTTGTGGTTGCAGCTTACTCCGATGTTGTTACCTGTCTACGCTTTGCTGCGTACTAGCCTTCCAGCTTCGACAAATCCCGCACCGCGCCCTTATCGGCGCTGCTGGCCAGCATGGCGTAGGCTTTCAGCGCATTGCTGACCACGCGCTGCCGATCCAGCGGTTTCCAGGCCTTAGCACCTTTGGCTTCCATCGTGGCGCGGCGCTCAGCCAGTTCGTCATCGCTGATGGCAATGGCAATTTTTCGACCCGGAATATCAATCTCAATCCGATCGCCTTCCTGAACCAGCGCTATGGCACCACCACTGGCGGCCTCTGGCGAGACGTGGCCAATGGACAAGCCGGAGGTGCCACCGGAAAAACGGCCATCGGTGATCAGCGCGCAGGACTTGCCCAGCCCCATCGACTTCAGATAACTGGTCGGGTACAGCATTTCCTGCATGCCAGGCCCGCCTTTCGGGCCTTCGTAGCGAATAATCACCGCATCACCGGCCACGACCTTGCCAGCCAGAATGGCGGCAACGGCGTCGTCCTGACTTTCAAAGATCCGCGCCCGGCCATTGAATACCAGACATTCTTCATCCACCCCGGCAGTTTTCACAATGCAGCCATTGGGTGCCAGATTGCCGCTCAGTACCGCCAGGCCACCATCTTGTGAATAGGCGTGCTCTTTGCTGCGAATGCAGCCTTGTTCGCGATCATCATCCAGGCTGGGGTAACGGCAATTCTGTGAAAAAGCCTGGGTGGTGCGGAT
>SKGJ01000187.1 GCA_007117525.1 Alkalimonas sp. | reverse complement strand
ATGTCTACGACCGGGTAGTCCCGAATTTAGCGGTAGACACGCTTTGGGTACTGACCAGTGGCATGGTGGTTATTTTTGTATTTGATTTTATTTTAAAGCAGCTGCGGGGGTATCTGCTGGATGTAGCCGCCAAAAAATCCGACGTTTTATTGTCGTCTCGCCTGTTTGAAAAAATGTTGAACCTAAAGGCAAAGTCCCGGCCAGAATCGCTTGGAGCCTTTGCCCGCAATGTGCAAGAGTTTGATGCGATACGGGATTTTGTTGCCTCCTCCACCATGGCGGCCCTAATCGATTTGCCCTTTGCCTTGCTGTTTTTTGCCGTGCTTTACTTTATTGCCGGGCCGGCAGCCTTGTTGTTGCTGATTGCAATTTTAGCGATGCTGGCATTCTCATTCTGGGTGCTGAAGCGCATGGCAACTCTGGTTGAACAGGGCAGTCGTCTGAACAGTCAGAAGCAGGCGCACCTGGTCGAGTCACTGGCAGGTTTGGATTCACTAAAACTGGCTGGTGCTGAGAGTCAGTTTCAGGGCAAGTGGGAGTCTTTGGTATCGGAAAGTGCGTCCTGGTCGATGCAAGCCAAAAAGTACACTGTGGCGGTAGCCAGCGTCACCAGCTTTATTCAGCACCTGGTCACCGTCGCCATTGTGGTCAGTGGTGTTTATCTGATTATGGACAATCAGTTGAGCTTTGGCGGCCTGATTGCGTTTGTGTTGTTGGGAAATCGAATGGTGGCTCCTTTTGCTCAGATCGCCTTGCTGGCGACCCGTTACCAAAATGCCAAAGCTGCGCTGACCAATTTAGAGCAGTTGATGGCGCTTGAAGAAGAACAAACCGATCACTTTTTACACCGTGGTTACTTTGATGGCAAAGTCGAGTTTGACAGGGTTAGCTTTAGTTATCCCGGGACACAGCATCAGGTTTTAAAAGACGTTAGTTTTACCATTCGCCCCGGTGAAAAGGTCGCCATCATTGGCCGTATCGGCAGTGGCAAAACCACCATCGAGAAGCTGATGCTGCAGTTTTATCAGTCCGATGCCGGTGCCATACGCTTTGACGGCGTTGACAGTCAGCAAATTAACCCGGCGGACTTACGCCAGAAAATTGGTTGTGTGCCACAAGACATCAATCTTTTTTATGGCAGTGTCCGTGACAACATTACCTTGGGTGTACCTCATGTTGATGATGAGCGTGTGTTAAAAGCGGCGCGACTGGCTGGGGTGACTCAGTTTACCGATCATGAACCGAATGGCTTGGACCGTCAGGTAGGCGAGCGAGGCAGTTACTTGTCCGGAGGGCAGCGGCAGAGTGTTGCAATGGCCAGAGCTTTGCTGTTCAACCCACCTATTTTAGTGTTGGATGAACCCAGCAGTCACATGGACAGCCATACTGAGTTTCAACTGATACGTCATATCAGTCAGGTCGCTAAAGACAAAACCTTGATTTTAATTACCCACAAAATGTCGATGCTTGAATTGGTTGATCGCGTCATCGTTTTGGAAAAAGGCCGGGTGGTCGCTGATGGCAGCAAAACGGCCGTGTTAGCAGCATTAAAACAAGGACGCTCCAATGCTGAGTAAGCTGCTGGAGCGACTGTTAAACTGGTTCTGGCCTGCGCAGCCGGCCATATCAGAGCATGAGCTCGAGTACATTGATGATCTGCATACGCGGTTGCATTTTAAAACGCCTTATCGGGCGAAGCGGGTGCTGACGACCTTGATGCTGATGGTTGTGTTCTTTTTGGTTTGGTCCTGGTTTGCTGAAATTGACGAAGTCTCACGCGGCCAGGGCAGGGTGATCCCTTCGCAGCAACTGCAAGTGGTGCAAAACCTTGAAGGGGGCATCCTGCAACAAATCATGGTGCGTGAAGGGGAGCATGTGCGGCAGGGACAGGTCTTGATGGGCATTGATCAAACACGGTTTCTGGCCGATGTGCGAGAGCAGCAGCACCAAAGAACCACGTTGCTGGCCGATATGGCTCGCTACCGGGCTGAGCTTGCTTCGGTGCGTGTTGAGTCGAGTCGGGCATTTTTGCAAATTCAGTCACCGGATTTTAGTGCATTGGATGCCGAGGCGCCGGCCTTGCTGTTTTATCAGGCTTTGTTTCAGGAAAGGATGCAGAGCCTGGAAAATACCTTTGCTATCATTGCTGAACAAATTCAGCAGCGTCAGCAAGAGCGCTCTGAGATAGAGTCCCGTATTCGACACCTGGAGCGAAGTAAAGCCTTGGTTGAGCAAGAGCTCAATCTTACACGCCCTTTGGCGCGGCGCGGTGTGGTATCGGAAGTTGAGTTGCTGCAGCTGGAGCGGCAGTTCAACGAAGTGCAATCCGAGTTGTCATCGGCTCGTTACAATTTGCCAAAAGTGGTTGCCGCTCTGCAAGAAAGTTTACGCAAGCAAGTGGATGCGGCTCTGCAGTTTCGGACGGAAAGCCAGCAAAAGCTGGCCGAAGCGTCATCACGCCTGTCTGTGCTGGAAGAGTCCCTGGTGCAGTTGTCGGACAGACTGACCCGAACTCAGGTCGTGTCGCCAGTCAATGGCATTATCAATACCATCCGCATCAATACCATCGGTGGGGTGATTCAACCAGGCATGGATTTGATTGAAATTGTGCCACAGGAAGAGGCTTTGGTGGTTGAAGCCAGAATGTCGCCCAGGGATATCGCTTACATT
>SKGJ01000345.1 GCA_007117525.1 Alkalimonas sp. | reverse complement strand
TGACGCTCGGTTGCAATGATGTGCAAGCCACCGGCGTCAATCACCGCATCGTGACGCTGTTGCCAATCGGCGGTCAGTTTGGCAAGCTGCTCTTCGGTTGGGTTCTCCAGCGCAGCAATTTCAGCTTGCAGATTGCCGCCCAGCACAATATCGGTACCCCGACCCGCCATATTGGTGGCAATGGTCACGGTGCCCGGCTGACCGGCCTGAGCAATGATTTGCGCTTCGTTGGCGTGAAACTTGGCATTCAGCACCTGGTGCTTGATTTTGCCTTTGTTCAGTAAACTGGACAGGTACTCGGAGCTTTCGATGGAGGCCGTACCCACCAAAACCGGACGACCGGCATCACGGCTTTGCTTGATGTCTTCAATGATCGCCTGGTATTTATCGGTCGCAGTCAGATACACCAAATCAGGCATATCCTGACGCACCATCGGCTTGTTGGTGGGGATGACGATGGTTTCCAGACCATAAATTTGCTGGAACTCAAAGGCCTCGGTATCGGCAGTACCGGTCATGCCGGCCAGCTTGTCGTACAAACGGAAATAATTCTGGAAGGTAATGGACGCCAGCGTCTGGTTTTCATTCTGGATCTTCACGCCTTCTTTGGCTTCCACCGCCTGGTGCAAACCTTCCGACCAGCGGCGGCCTTCCATGGTACGACCGGTGTGTTCGTCAACGATGACGATTTCACCGTTTTTCACCACGTAATCGACATCTTTTTTGAACAGGTTGTGCGCCCGAAGCGCTGCATACACATGGTGCAACAAAGTAATGTTGGCGGCGGAGAACAGGTGGTCATCCGGCTGGATCAGGCCATGCTCTTTCAGCATTTCTTCGACCCGGATTTGACCCAGCTCAGTCAGATAGACCTGACGGGCTTTTTCGTCGATGGTAAAGTGGCCATCGCCTTCGACCCCTTCCTCGTCTTCTTTTTCCTGCTTCTCCAGCTTAGGCACCAGCAAGTTGATCTGCTTGTACAGCTCGGAACTGTCTTCGGCCGGGCCAGAAATGATCAACGGCGTCCGGGCCTCGTCGATCAAAATGGAGTCGACTTCATCAATAATGGCAAAGGCCAACTTGCGCTGGACCCGCTCTTTGGCCGAGAAGGCCATGTTGTCCCGCAGGTAATCAAAGCCAAATTCGTTGTTGGTACCGTAGGTGATGTCGGCCTGATAGGCCTGCTGCTTTTCCTGTGGGTGCATGCCAGGCACATTGACGCCGACCGTCAGTCCCAGAAACTCAAACAAAGGAGCATTGGTTGCTGCATCGCGTCGTGCCAGGTAGTCATTGACGGTAATGACATGAACAGCATCGCCGCTTAAGGCATTGAGGTAGGCCGGCAAGGTCGCGGTCAGGGTTTTCCCTTCACCGGTGCGCATCTCGGCAATCCGGCCCTGATGCAACACCATGCCCCCGATCAGCTGCACATCGAAGTGGCGCATTTTAAAGACCCGCTTGCTGGCCTCGCGCACAGTGGCAAAGGATGCAACCAGCACATCATCCAGACTGGCACCATCTGCCACCAATTGCTTCAATTCGGCAGTTTTGGCTTTTAGATCAGCATCGGATAAGGCTTCAAACTGAGCTTCGAGCGCATTGATGTCGTCGACTTTTTTTTGCAGTTTTTTCAGGAAACGGTCATTGCGACTGCCGATCAATTTGGTGAATAATTTTCCAAACATGTTGTGGTTACCATTCAATTCGATTTTATTTTTTCATCCGCGGCTGACATTACCCATCTATGCCGCAGATGTCTATAGCCGATTCAACAGCCTTGGGCCTTAGCGCGAACGGGCCAGCATGAAGCATGGTTGAGGATATGGAGTCAGCCTGCGCCCGTTTCAACCGTTGGCAGCAAAAAGCCATGCATGCCGGACCATTCATGCTAGACTAAGACAAGCTCGTTTTAACGATACTCTGATGGCCCGTTACTCACAAAAACCCGCCCAACTCAACCAGCTGATGGCCGAATTGCCGTTGTTGCAGCGCCAGCAGAACTTCACTCAGCTGCAGCAATTAAACCAGCTGCTGCATCAGCTGCTGGGACAACAACAGCATGGCTGCCAGGTAGCACGGATCCATCAAGGCCGGGCCGTAATCCTGTGCCAGTCAGCCGCCTGGGCAACCCGGGTCAAAATGCAGCGCGACGCCATTTTAGACAATTTCCGCCAAAAAATCTTGCCTGATTTAGCCGGGCTCGATATCGACATCACCCCCAAAGCCAGTATCCGACCGCCGCAACCAGCTGCCAAGCACGAGGTGGCCGCCAACAGCCAGCAAGCCAGTGAACGCTTGCAGCAACTGGCCGACGCCTGCTCTGGCCCACTGAAAGACAAAATCGAAGGCTTAATTCAGCGTCGCCAGCGCTAAAAAAACCAGCCGAAGCTGGTTTTTTAAAAGTTGCAGTGCTGTCACGCCAGTTGGGGTGCCAAAAAGGAAATTGGCATCTTGGCGTCGTCTTCAAAGGTGACGAACTCCCAACTGCTTTGATCGGCCAGCATGGCACACAACAATTTGTTGTTCAGCGCATGACCGGTTTTGTAGGCTTTAAATTCACCCAGAATGCTGTAGCCGGCCATGTACAAATCGCCGATGGCATCCAACACCTTATGCTTGATGAATTCATCGTCGTAACGCAAGCCATCCTGATTCAGCACACGGTATTCATCC
>SKGJ01000052.1 GCA_007117525.1 Alkalimonas sp. | reverse complement strand
GGCCCGACTCAGTTTTGCGTTGGAAATGGCCAGTCAGCTGCCTGAACAGGAGCGGGGATTGATGCAGCAGGATGTGCTGGTGTTGCAGCGGCTGGTGGATGAAATGCTGGACTATGCCCGGCTGGAGGTGGCCATGCCACAACTGGAACCTACGCCGGTCGATGTCGCTGAGTTGCTGCATAGCATTCAGGAGCAGTTGGCGGTACTACCAGGCCCTGCGATTGAGTTGCAGCTGCCAGAAGTCTGTATTTGCCGGGCCGATGGTCATTATCTGGAGCGCGCCATTGTCAACTTGCTGCAAAATGCCCGTGGTTTTGCCCGGAGTCGTATCCAAGTCACGCTCGAACCCCGCACCAGTGGTTGGCTGCTGCATGTCGATGACGATGGGCCGGGGGTGCCAGAGGCACTCTATACGCAGATCACCAAGCCGTTTCAACGCCTGGAAGGGACTCGGCGGGACGGAACTGGCGGCTTTGGGCTGGGATTGGCCATTGTCAGCCGTATTATGGAGTGGCATCAGGGGCGGCTGTTGATTGCAAAAAGCCCCCTGGGAGGGGCTCGTTTTAGTTTAAGCCTACAGGCCTAAATCACGCAGAAAATCATCGTCAACATCCGGGCTGACTTCATCGGCCACTTCATAGCCACCCTGTTTGGCGTTCTCCAGAATGTCATCTGGGTTTTCTTTGGCAGCCTTTTCAAATTCATGCAGCTGAATGAACTCGGTTTTATCCATCGCCAGTTCCAGATAAAAAATATTGTGCTCTGGCGTACTGAAGGTCACTCGTCTGGCTTGAGGCTGATCCAGCTGCGTATTGATCAGAATTTGTACCTGCTTGTTGATCGCCATCATTTTGGGCTGGCTTTGATTGATGGAGGTTTGCAGGTCCAGTCGTACCTTGTTGGTAAAGTCACCGACAATCTGATTCATCAGCTCGCCCATCACATTGCCGACCTCGTCCGAGGTATGAAATTGTGCCAGCTCGGACTCGGGCATGCCCATGCTCATCATGTACTTGCGGTAGATTTCCATCGCTGCCGGGGCGGTAAAGTTAATCACCACCAAGCCGGAAAAGCCACCATCAAACAGCACAAAACAGCCGAGATCGGGCCGCAGACAGGTTTTCTGGATCTTCTGCACCATGGGTGAATAATTGACCTCACGATTGCCAGCGGCAGCCAGTACTTCGGTAAGCGATTGGCACAAGGTGAGTAGAATATCTTCGGTGGCTACGGTTTTACTTTTTTTCATGGGGAGTCCTGTCACTGCATCTATCCCATCAGTATCTGTTATAACGGCCAAAACAGCAATAAGGCGGGGATGGCCACGGCAATGACCACCAGCTCCATCGGTAAACCCAGCCGCCAATAATCACCAAAGCGAAAACCGCCTGGCCCTAAAATCAGGGTATTGTTCTGGTGACCAATGGGCGTTAAGAAGGCGCAGGATGCGCCAATGGCGACGGCCATCAGAAAGGGATCGGCCCGCACCGACAGTTGCTCCGCCACACTGATGGCAATGGGACACATCATCGCAGCAGTGGCAGCATTGTTCATAAAATCGGATAAGGTCATGGTCAGTACCAAAATCAGTACCAGTGCCAAAATGGCATGATCGCCAGCCAGATAATACAGCATGGTATGGGCCAGCATGTCAGCAGCGCCAGTGGTGGCCATGGCGCCGGCCACCGGGATCAGGCAGGCCAGCAGCACGATCACCGGCCAGTCGATGGCGCTGTAGACTTTGCGTAGAGGCATCACTTTGAGTGCCATAATGGCCAGCATGCCAGCGGCGAACGAAATGGCCGCCGGCAACAAGCCAAAAGCTGCCCCTGAAATGGCTCCCAGCATAATGAAACTGGCGAGCAGGGTGTTGCGCTTCTCGGGGACTCGAATTTGCCGCTCTGCCAGCGGCACACAACCAAAGTCGGTGGCAAAGACCGCCAGCGCTTCTTGCTGCCCTTGCATCAAAATCACATCGCCGGCCTGCAAGCTGGTCCGGCGCACACGCTTGTAAGAGCGCTGGCCTTGCCGGGACAAGGCCAGCAAGTGAATGTTAAAGCGTTTGCGCAGGTTGAGGGTCACGGCCGTGCGACCAATCAGATCCGAGTTGGGCAAGATAGCCAACTCTTGCAAATGCAGCTCTGCATCGCTATCGGCTTTGGTTTTTTCTTTATCTTTGCTGGTCTCTGCTTCGTGCTGGTCGCTGGACGCTTCTTTGTCTTTTTGATTGGCCGGGCTCTCCTCCAGCGACAGGCCTAGATTGGACAGCAAAGCACCCAGGCTTTCAGGGTCGGCTTCAATGATCAGCACATCCTGGTCGACCAGACGGTAATAGCCCGGCGGTGAGGGGGCCCGGTAATTATTGCGGACAATGCCGACCACTTGCGCATCCAGCTCTTCCAGCTTTTTTTCGAAGTCCCGCAGTGGCATATTGACCAGTTTGCTGTCCGAGGTGATCCGAACTTCGGTTAAGTACTTGCCGGTATCAAAACTGCTGGCATCCGCTCTGCTGCGAGCCGGTACCAAGCGCCAGCCAATCAGCGCGACAAAAGCAACCCCAACCAGAGCCACCAGCACGCCAACAGGGCTGTAATCAAACATGGCAAAACCACGCTCGGCAGTTTCAGCCCGAAAACCGGAGACGATCAAGTTAGGAGGGGTACCGATTAAGGT
>SKGJ01000021.1 GCA_007117525.1 Alkalimonas sp. | reverse complement strand
GATTGGTGTCGGACTACCAGCCTGCTGGTGATCAGCCCACAGCGATTGCAAAGTTGGTGGAGGGGTTGGAAGCCGGGCTGGCGCATCAAACCCTATTAGGTGTGACCGGCTCTGGTAAAACTTTTACTATGGCCAACATTATCCAACAGGTAAGCCGGCCAACCCTGATTATGGCGCACAATAAAACGCTGGCGGCGCAACTGTATGGTGAAATGAAAGCTTTCTTTCCGGATAACGCGGTTGAGTACTTTGTATCGTATTACGACTATTACCAACCAGAAGCTTATGTTCCTTCCACCGACACCTTTATTGAAAAAGATGCCTCCATCAATGAACACATTGAGCAAATGCGTTTGTCGGCCACCAAAGCCTTGATGGAGCGACGCGATGTGGTGATTATTGCTTCGGTTTCAGCCATCTATGGTCTAGGCGATCCTGAGTCCTACATGAAAATGCTGCTGCATCTGCGTCAGGGGGATACCTTGGATCAGCGCTTTATACTGCGGCGGCTGGCAGAGTTGCAGTATCAGCGCAACGACATGGCCTTTGAGCGGGCCAGTTACCGGGTGCGCGGCGATGTGATTGATATCTACCCGGCGGAGTCGGACAGTCTGGCGGTACGGGTCGAGCTGTTTGACGATGAAGTAGAGCGCATCAGTCTGTTTGACCCTTTGACCGGTGCTGTGGATAAAGTGGTATCACGCTACACCATTTACCCGAAAACACACTACGTGACACCCCGGGAGAAAATTCTGGCGGCGGTTGAAGCCATTAAAGTGGAGCTGCAGCAGCGCCGGCAGCAGCTGCTGGAAGAAAACAAACTGGTGGAAGAGCAGCGTTTGTCTCAGCGTACTCAGTTCGATATTGAGATGATGGTGGAGTTGGGGTATTGCTCCGGCATTGAGAATTACTCGCGCTACTTGTCTGGCCGGGAGCCCGGTGAGCCACCGCCAACCTTGTTGGATTACTTTCCGGCCGATGGCCTGATGTTCATCGATGAGTCCCATGTGACCATTTCACAGATTGGTGCCATGTACAAAGGGGATCGTTCCCGTAAAGAAAACCTGGTGAATTATGGCTTTCGACTGCCATCGGCGCTGGACAATCGACCGCTGCGCTTTGAAGAGTTTGAGTGCATTGCGCCCCAACGCATTTATGTTTCAGCGACGCCAGCGCGTTATGAACTGGAGCAGTCGGAGGGTGAGGTGGTGGAGCAGGTCGTGCGGCCAACCGGCCTGGTGGATCCGGAGATTGAGATTCGACCGGTAGCAACCCAGGTTGATGACTTACTGTCTGAAGCCATGCTCAGGGCCAAACGCAATGAACGGGTGCTGGTGACCACCTTAACCAAGAAAATGGCAGAAGATTTGACCGACTACCTGCAGGAGCATCAGGTCAAAGTGCGTTATTTGCACTCCGACATCGATGCGGTTGAGCGGGTTGAAATCATTCGGGATTTGCGACTCGGGGTTTTTGATGTGCTGGTCGGTATTAACTTGTTGCGTGAAGGGCTGGATATTCCTGAGGTGTCGCTGGTTGCGATTCTGGATGCCGATAAGGAAGGCTTTTTACGTTCTGATCGCTCATTAATACAAACCATTGGTCGGGCTGCGCGTAATTTGCATGGCAGAGCCATTTTGTACGCCGATAGCATTACCGGCTCGATGCAACGGGCAATGGATGAAACCGAGCGACGCCGTCAAAAGCAAATGGCCCACAATGCCGAGCATGGCATAACCCCAAAAGGACTGAATAAAAAGGTTACCGATGTGATGGATTTGGCTCAGGAGCCAGAGCCTTTGGCAGCCGTTGCAGAAACTGCAGCGAGCTACCAGCAAGATAAAGCGTCACTGCAACAGCAGGTTAAGCGGCTGGAAAGCCAAATGCGACTGCATGCTGAGCAATTGGAATTTGAGCAGGCTGCAGCCTGCCGTGACCAACTGCAGCAAATGCAGCGTTTGCTGGACAGTTAGCTCACCCTTTGGTCAATTGGAGCGCTGTGCGTTTGATAACACTTTGCTGGCTGTTGCTATTCAGTTTTGATTAAGTTTCAAGACGATAGCATGCCGCCATGTTTTTTACCCTGATTAAGGATAACAACGATGAAACTTACTTTAGTCGCTAGCCTGTGCTCTGCACTGTCTCTTAGTGCGATGGCCTCGAACTATCAGCATGAATCCAGTCTGGACTTTCACTGGGGGGATGTTGATCAAGCGGAGTTTCAACGCTTTGATATGTTGCACCGGTTCTTTCTGACCCCAGTGCAAATTAATGTGGCAGCGCCTTTAGCAGAAGCTGCTTTCCTCGGCCGTAACAGCAGTGCCTACGGCAATTATCTGCGGGGAACGTTAAAAGAAGAGGGCATTAAGCAGAGCTTTTCTGCCTGGCGGATTGGTGGTGAGTACATGGATGGCAACCATGACTTTTATGTTGGCTTCGATTTTGAAAGCATCAATGGTTCCAACACGCGCTCGGCCCTGACTCAACTAGGGTATTTTGTGGAATCCGATTGGCTGGTAACATTGGACATCAATCATAGCCGCCCAGATAGCATGGGCACCCGCACCGAGTTTGGTTTTAGTACCAAACGCCTGATGCGGTTGCCAACCGGCGATCATTTGAATGTTGAAGCCGGCTATCGTGACTTGCGGAGTACAAGCCGCAATGCATACAGCTTTG